>NZ_JBFAAI010000015.1:0-232132 GCF_040639655.1 Actinoplanes sp. NPDC023801
ACCTGGCGCCGGACGCCAGAGCCCGCGCGTTCGCGGAACTCGCCCGGGTCGTACAGCCGGGTGGCTGGCCGGTTTCATCGGGGCCGCGTACCTGTTCCTCGACAGCCGCGGGCCCGCCCCGGCCGCGGCGCCGGCGCCGGTCCCCTCCCCCGTGGCGTACCACAGCGACGGGCTCGCCGACGCCTACGACGGGTTCCGGGTGGAGCCGCTGGCGCTGCCCACCGGCCGCGGTCCCGGCACCGTCTCCCTGCGGGTCACCGGTCCGGACGGCCCGGCCACCGGCTTCCGGGAGGTCCACACCAAGCCCATGCACATGTACGTGCTGCGCGACGACCTGTCCGGCTATCAGCACCTGCACCCCGAGGTCGTCGACGGCGCCTGGACCGCACCGGTCACCATCACCGACGGCGGTGCCTACCGGGTGTACATCGAGTTCGTACCGCACGGCCGCCCGGAAGGCCCGATGGGCGCCGAACCGACCGTGCTCGGGGTGCCGTTCGTCATCGCCGGCGACACCACCATGGTTCCGGTACCCGCCCCCGAGGCGGAGGCCCGCTCCGGCGCGTACACCGTGCGCCGCCTCGGCGGTGCCGTCGACCTGGCCTCCGGTACGCAGACGGCGCTGCAGTTCCAGGTGCTGCGCGACGGCCGGCCGGCAGTGCTGGAACCGTACCTCGGCGCGTACGCCCACCTGTCCAACTTCGAGGTGCGCACCCAAGGCCTCCAGCACCTGCACCCGATCCCGGCCGGAGCCACCGGCGCCGCACCGGCCGACGGCGTGCTCTCCTTCCACGCCGCGTTCGCCGAACGCGGCGACAAGCGGATGTTCCTGCAGTTCCGCGCCGGCGGCACGCTGCACCAGGTGGCCTTCACCGTCTTCACGACCTGACGGCCGCTACCCGAGCCGTCCCCTCAGCACCCGTTCCGGCTCCGGCCGGTGGACCGGTCCGGGCCGACGCTCGCTGTTGGATAGTCTGCTCAGGTCCGGCGCGGCTCGTCCCCGCCGGCACGAGCGGGGGAGGCATCGGAGTGAACTGGCAGACCGCCGTCGTGGCCGTGGAGTCCGGCGGCGACGTGTCGTACAGCCTGGGCTACCTGGCAGGCAGGCTCTTCTGCTGCTTCGTCGTCATCGGCGGCATCGTGACGGCGATCGTGATGGCGGTGCGGTCGGCACGCAGCCGGTCCGCGGCGCGCAACTTCGGCCAGGCGCCCTACCCACCGCCGGGCTATCAGCAGCAGCCGCCGCCGGGCTATCAGCCTCCGCCCGGTTACCAGCCACCACCCGGGCAGCAGCCCCCGCCGGGCACGTACCCGCCGTACGGTCAGTATCCGCCGCCGCCCCCGCCGCAGTCGGAGCCGCCGTACCCGCCACCCCCGCCGCAGTCCTGATGCGGTTCTCCCTCGGACAGGTCCTGTCGTGGCGGATGCGGCGGCAGTTCCTCGACCGGCCGGCGGAAACCCCGGCCGAGACGATCGTGGAACGTCTCTGCGGTGTGCAGGCCCAGGTTGCCTCCGCCGCGGAACTGGCCGTCGCCGTACGCCGTCCGGCACCCGGCGACAGCGGCACGGACCCGGCTCTCGAGCGCCGCAGCCTGATCAAGGTGTGGGCGATGCGGGGCACGCTGCACCTGCTGACCGCCGAGGACGCGCCCGCGTACCTCAGCCTGATGGCCGCACCCCGCACGTGGGAGAAGCCCTCCTGGCAGAAGACGTTCGCCACCACCGCGCAGATGACCGCGATCGCCGAAGCCATCCGCGAGATCCTGCCCGGCCGGACCCTGACGCGCGAGCAACTGACCGCGGAAATCCTGGAGCGCACGGGGGACGACGCGCTTACCGGACCGCTCGGCTCTGGCTGGGGCACCGTGCTCAAGCCGCTGGCCTGGCAGGGCTACCTGTGCCACGGCCCGAGCGACCGCAACCGGGTCACGTTCACCAGCCCCGGCACCTGGATCGACGGCTGGACGGGCCTGCCCGAACCCGACGAGGCCGCCGTCCGCGTCATCCCCGCATACCTGGGCGCCTTCGGCCCGGCCACGACGGAGTCGTTCGACCAGTGGCTGATCCGCGGCATGTCGAAGAAGGCCTCGCTGCGCAAGTGGTTCACCGGCCTGACCCGCTCCGGTGTCCTCACCGAGGTGGAGGTCGACGGCCGGTCCGCGTACGCCCGCACGGCCGACCTGGACGACATCGCCGCCGCCGAACCGGTGCCGGGCGTCCGGCTGCTCCCGGCCTTCGACCAGTTCGTGCTCGGCCCCGGAACGAGGGAGGAGCACATCATCGATCCGGAACGCCGTCCGCTGATCAGCAAGGCGGCCGGCTGGATCTCCCCGGTCGTGGTCGCCGCCGGCCGTGTCGCCGGCACCTGGGAGCAGACCGACAGCGGCATCACCGTCCAGTTGTTCGCCGAGGCGGGCCCCGTCCCCGGCGACGACCTGGCCGCCGAGGCCGCGCACGTCGCAGCGATCATCGGCTGCCGCCCCGGCCTGACCGTGACAACGGTCTGACCGTCGACCAGGCCCATACATTCCGCCACCACCTTCATCCGGCCCTCGATCCGGACGGCAACGAGACGGAAGGCTCTGCGCCGCCCGGCCTCAGTCGTCGCCACAGCCTTGGCCGTCGCCGTCCCGGTCGAGATGCCGGGCGTAGCCGGGATCGCCGCGGCGGATCGGGGCGGCGCCCGCGGCGCGTACGGCAGCGCAGTTCTCGTAGTACACGGCCTTGGGACTCTTCGTCGTGGGCTTCGGTCTGCTCGTGGTCCGCACCGGGGCCGGCTTCCTGGTCCGCGGGGGGCGGTAGTGGCCCTGCTGGGGGCCGGCTTGCTGCGCGTCGCGCCCGGCGAGGCGGAACGGGCGGGCTTCCCGGTGGCGGCACGGCTGACCGTCGCGCCGATGCCGGCGGCTGCGGGCGCCGTCTCCCGCGACGACGCGGCCCGGTCGGCATCGAGATCACCGGAGAAGGATCCGGTGGCCGGTCGGCCACTGTTCGATCCGGCGAAGTGGATGTTCGGACGGACTGACAGGACGGTGGCACGAGGGATTCCGCCCGAGGACAGTCGGCACGTATCCGGGATGTGCCGCAGCCACATCAAAGGACGACGATGCAGGCAGGCGCCACAGACCCGCTGAGACGGCTCGGCGCCGATCCGCTGTCACCCGTGCGGCGCCACCGTCGCCGGGGACGTGAAACCTGGAGGCGCTCACCATGATGTCTTCCCGACTATGGACGGTAGCGGCCACGACCGTATTACTTCTCTCCCCGGCCGTCCCGGCGGCGGCCGCACCGACGGATCCCGGCCTGAGCACGGCATACCTCGATGACTGGGGCCGCGGCGGTTACCTCAACGACTCCAACGAGCGCGGCGACGTCGTCGGCACCCTCAACGACGAGAACGTCAACACACAGCCGGTGGTGTGGCCGCGCGACGGTGCCCCGGTACGCATCGGTGTCGACCGTGGATACCCGACCGCCGTCAACGAGCTCGGCGACGTGGTGGGTGACAACTGGCTGTGGAGCAACGGCCAGCTCCGGACCCTGGCCGGCCCGTCCCGGCAGATGCGGGCCGTGGACATCAACGACCGGCGCCAGGTCACCGGCACGATCGACCCCGACTCGTCCGGGGTGGATCGGATGTTCCTGTGGCAGGACGGGCGGTTCACCACCTTCGGCCCGCCGGCCGGAATGCGTGGTCACCCGCTCAGCGTCAACAATCGCGGTGAGGTGCTGGGGTATCTGACCAATGCGAGCTGGTCGGTCCAGCAGGGGTTCGTCTGGCGCGCCGGCCGGATGACGATCCTCAAGCCCCTCCTGGGTGGCAACGCGCTCACCCCGCGGGCGATCAACGACCGCGGTCAGGTCGTCGGCTACAGCACCGTGGCGGGCTCCGAGGTTCTGCACGCCTTCTCCTGGCAGGACGGGCGGATGCGGGACCTGACTGCCGGTCACCCGGCCGAGGCCGGCCTTGCATGGGATGTGAACAACGCCGGCGACGTGGTCGGCAACATCGGGTCCAAGGCCGTCCTGTGGCGCGGCGGCAAGGTCGTCGACCTGGCCGTACCGGGTCAGTACACCTACGCCACCCAGATCAACGAGCGTGGTGACGTGGCCGGCTGGGCCACCTCCGGGGACCCGGCTCAGAATCGTGTCTTCCGCTGGCGCGACAACCGTGTCGTGTTCTCGGAGGGCTACAACACCGTGATGGGCCTGTCGCTCACCGGCATCGACGGCAGCGGTCGTGTGGTCGGGATGATCGATGATCTCGTCTTCCCCCCGCGGCCGGCGCGCTGGGTGGCCGAAGCCCGATGAGCGAGGCCGGGACGGGTCACCGCACAGCGCGGGCGGCAGCGGTCCTGTCGTATCCGTCCCGGCCCCCAGCTGAGCTCCGCGCCGATCTCACCAGCCCATCGTTCCGGGCGGCCCTTTGAACGGGCCGGTGATGCCGGGGGTGATCCAGCCACCGTAGAAGTCGCCCTCCTGTGGCTGGACCGTTTCGCCGTCGACCCGGCATTCGTCGACGCGGCTCGGGTAGAACGCGACCGCTCCGGTGATGTCCGTGTACGCGGCTGACGGATGTTCGTAGGACCAGCCGGCCCGTGGCACCCGGACGTCCCCGGCGACGAGGTCCCAGTAGGTGGCGACACCTTTGAACTCGCAGTACGAACGGCCTTCACCGAGTTCCAGCACATCGGCGGCGATGTCGTCGCGGGGGATGTAGTAGACCGGCGGGTGCGAGGTCTCCAGCACCCGCCGGCAACGATTGCTGTCGACGATGATCCGCCCGGCGTGCACGATCGTCACCCGCGCCGGGGTGCGCTCCAACCACGGCGGACGCGGGTAGTCCCAGACCGACTCCATCCCTCCAGTCTGCCCGCACGAACTGGCGGGGCGGTGCGGACGGTCACGGCTCGGCGTGACGGCGGCACGGAGAATACGTCGCCGCGATTCGCATTGCCGACCGCTTTTGATCGTCAGGAATGCAACCGGGCCGACCACTGGCCGGTGGCGATTGCTCCGCTCGGTTACGGTATCGGGATGCCAATCAGCCGTGATTCCGGTGGCGAGATCCGTGTGAAGATCATCATTGATGGCGACGAATCCGGTCACTCCGTCAACGAGCTGCGTAAATGGCTGCGCAGCGATGACGAGCTCGTCGGCGCCGAGGTGGACTTCGTCGCCCCGGATTCCCGGCCGGACGAGATGTCGGGTGGCATCGCCGAGGCGCTGATGGCGACGATCGCGGACCCCGGCGTACTCGGGGCGCTGATCGGAGCGGTGGGCGGCTGGGTCACCGCCCGGGCCTCCGCCCGGCGCACCCGGATCCGGGTGAAGGTGGGTGAGCGCGAGATCGAGATGGACGGCCCCGCGCTGCGGGATCCGGAGGGCGTCGCGCGCCGTCTCCGCAGTGAGCTGGGCGAGGCACCGTGACATGCGGCTACCAAACTTCGAGGAGTCGCGCGCCGTGCTCATCGGCACGGCGACGTATGACAGCGGGCGCCTGCCCGATCTGCCGGCGGTGGCCAACAATGTCACCGCCCTGTGGGCCCGGCTGACCGATTCTGAACTTTCCGGATTCCGCCAGCGGGACTGTGCCGTCATCGTCGATCCGGAAAATCCCGACGACGTTCTGAAACCGCTGAAAAGGGCCGCACGAGAGGCCCGCGACGTGCTTTTCGTGTACTTCGCCGGGCACGGTTTGCTTGACGAGGACAGCGACCTCCACCTGGGCGTGCGGTTCGCCCACGAGGAGGACCCGTGGACGAGTGTGCGGTTCGCCGAGTTCGCCCGGCTGGTCCTGGGAAGCGGCGCCCGCAGCAAGATCGTCGTCCTGGACTGCTGCTACAGCGGTCGCGCGATCCGGGATCTGCACATGTCCGAGGACGGGATGGTCGCGCGGGCCACCGCCCAGCTCGACATCGACGGGCTGTACGTGCTCACCTCCAGCGCCGGCAACAAGCCCTCGCTGGCTCCGGAGGGTGAGACGTTCACCGCCTTCACCGGCCGGCTGCTCGAGTTCATCGACGCCGGGGTGCCCGGCACGCCGGAACTGCTGACGATGCGGGCGCTCTACACCGCGGTCAACGACGAGATGCGACACCGCCGGCTCCCCTGGCCTCAGCAGCACACCGGCAACCTCGCGGGCGAGGCGGCGCTGTTCCGTAACCGGGCGCTGCTGCCGCCCCCTGCCGACGTTCCGGAAGTCGCCGGCGACGTCCGCCGGACGCGGTGGACCGACACCTACCCGGCTCTGCGGAGCTGGCGCCGGGCGGTCGGCGGTGGACTCGGCCTGGCCCTGGTCACCGGCGCGGTGAGCGCGTCGGCGGCCGGCTCGCCGGTCCCGGTGCCGTGCGCCGCCCCGACCGCGATCCGGATGCTGGTGCCGCTGGACACGGTCGAGATGTTCACCGGCATCACCGACGCCTACGAGTACGCCACCCGCGGCGGCGGCGACTGCCAGCGGGTCCGCGTCACCGTCGCCGGCGCGTCCCGCGACGACGCCGCGCGGGCGTTCGTCCTGTCCTGGCGCACCCCGCCGGACGCCTCCGACGAGGACCGGCTGCTGTTGCGGCGGGTCGGCCTGCCGCCGGACGTGTGGGTCGCCGACCTCGGCGTCGACATGGCGGCGGTCCAGGCCGCAGTGGCCGAGACCGACGGGGCCGAGGTACGGATCCCGGGCGATCCCGAACGATGGGCGCTGGCCGAGTCCCCTATCGTGCTGGCCGAGCCGGGCGTCGCCGGCGGCTCCCCCTTAACCCGGATCAGCCTGGCTTGGGGCAAGGTTGTCGCCGATCAGGACCGCGGCCCGGTCATCACCGGCGTCGTCCGGCCGGATCCGGACACCACGGCGGTCGGCCGGCTGGTCAACGTGTCGCTGTACCCGGACGACGCCAAGTCGGCCTCTGAGCACAGCAGGGTGCAACGGCTTCTGGACACCGCCGCGGTGGACGCCGGGCAGGGCATCGGCACGCCCGACATCGCCGGGTTGCTGTGCCGGCCGGGCCGTACCGGCCTGATCGTCGCGGAGTGGCAACTCGTCCGGCACAACTCGAGCCGATGCGGCGACGCCGGGCTGGCCCCGTGGAACTTCCTGTACCCGCCGGACACCCGCTGGCTGGACTATCCGATGGTGCAACCGGTCTGGGCTCGCGAGCAGAGCGATCGGATCCGGCGTACGGCCGACACCTTCACCGCCTGGCTGCGTTCCTCGGCCGGCGACCGGGCTCTCGCCGATCAGGGCCTGCGCCCGCGTACCGTCGGCCCGGACGCCGGGTTGATCAAGAAAAGCGGGGCTCGGACGGACTGGTTCATCGACCTGGAGCACCGGACCGGCACCGCGGATCTGGAACGGGCGGCCACGGCGTACAAGGAAGCCAAGCAGCCGGCCACCGTCCTGGTCGCGGTCGACGGCTCCGGGTCGATGACGGCACGCAGCGGCGGCCGGTCCCGGTTCGACGCCGCGCTCGACGGAATCGCGGCCTCGGTGGCCACGATGGGCCCGCGCGACGACTTCGGCCTGTTCGTCTTCTCGACAGCGATCAAGGGCGGCATCACCGAGATCGCCGGCCAGGCCTCCGAGGCCACCGGGCGGGCCCGCGGTTACCCGCCGGCCGGGGGCACGCCGCTGTACCAGGCCGTGGATCACGGCGTTCGCAGGCTGCGGGCCCAGAGGGGTGGGACGCCGTCGGGCGACCGGCACCGCATCCTGGTGGTGCTGACCGACGGCGAGAACACCGTCAAGCATCCACTGCCTCAGCTCGAGGACGACTCCGTCCGGGTCGTCATCGTCAACGTGGGGATGTCGGGGTGCCCGGACGCCAGGCTGGCCGCCCTGACGAAGCGCCACGGTGACTGCGTCGGTGTGCCGTCCGCGCAGGTCGACGTCAAGGTCACCGAACAGATCGAACGGCTCTGGCAGAAGGAAGCGACGTGATGAGAATCGGCGCCTGGCGTCCGCCCGCCTGGCTGCTGCCACTGGCGGCCGGCCTCACCATCGGCGTACTGCTCGTCGCCACGGTTCCGGCGGCGCTGAGGTGGTGGCGGGGCACACCGGCCGATCTGGTGATCGTGAGCGGGGTCGAGGACGGCGAGGGCGGCGCCCGGCAGGCCCTCATCGACCTCTGGAACCAGCTGCACCCCGACAAGCGGGCCAGGATCGAGCTGGTCGCGGGCAGCGCCGACGAGCAGCACGGCGCCATGGTGCGCTTCGCCAAGGCCGAGGAAGAGGTCAAGGCGGACATCCTCAATCTCGACGTGACGGCGGTCGCGGAGTTCGCCGAGTTCGGCCACATCGCCGAGTGGCCCGCGGGCGAGGCGCCGGCGCGGGTGCTCGGCGAGTTGTTGGAGAAGCCGCGGGCCAGCTGCTACTACCGGGGCAAGCTGTGGGGCCTGCCGTTCAACAGCGACGCCGGGGTGCTCTTCGCCCGCCGCAGTCTTCTCGTACCGGTTCCGGCGACGACCCCCACGGCGTTCTCCTGGGAGAAGGTCGCCGAGCAGGGCCCGGCGTCGGGTTCCAGCCCGCTCGCGGCGGCGTACGCGGGCCAGCTGGACGGCTACGAGGGTCTGACCGTCAACGCCATGGAGGCCCTCTGGGCGCTGGAACCGCGCGAAGCCAGAGCTGGGGAGGCGGGACCGCTGGGGGTGCCGGTCGACCCGGCGGTGTGGTCGGCCGCGGTGGACCGCCTGTACGGCCGTCCCGGTGACCGGGTGATCGACCCGGCATCGACCACGTACCGGGAGAGCGGAACCAGCGACCAGTTCCTCCGCAAGAAGATCGCCTTCATGCGGAACTGGCCGGTGGCGTACCGGACCCTGGTGGAGACCAGCGACCAGACGGCCTCGGTCGCGGCCGCGGACATCGTGATGACGCCGCTTCCCGGCCCGGCCGTCCTCGGCGGCCAGAACCTGGCCGTGGTCTCCGGCTCGGCCCGCGGCGACGACGCCCGCGAGCTGATCGAGTTCCTGGCCGGTGAGCCTTCGCAGCGGCTGCTCATGCAGGTCGGCGGTTTCGCGGCGGCCACCGGCGCCACCTACGACCGGCCGGAGATCCAGGCGGCTCATCCGTACGCCGCGACGATCCGGGCGGCGATCGAGAACAGCCGGCAGCGGCTGCAGACGCCGTACTACCCGCGGTTCAGCGAGGAGCTCCGGACGATCGTGACCGAGATCCGCGCCAAGGGCGGCAAAGAGGTACCGGCGAATCTGGAGAAGCGACTTCTCGACGCCTCGAAGGGCCGGCTGCCGCCCCGGTAACCGGCCGGTGTTCATTCGGCGGTGACAGCCCTCCTGTCGACTACTCACCGTAAGTCATCGTGGTATCGCTCCCATGGCGGCGACGTGGCAGGCAACGCGGGACGCAATCGATTCCAATGAATGACGCATGGGGCCGGATGTCGATCGACGCAACGTCATCGAAACAAACATCGCCGCGTCCGATCGAACATCCGCAAGGCTCTGAAGTGCGAAGACGCCTCCGGGTTATCGCTTAGGGACCTTTACTTTCGTCGATGTGACGCATAGCTTGGTGCCATCCGGCAAAAGTTCCGGATTCCCGAGCCGACAACGCGACATCATCCCATCGCGGTCCGATGGCTGCTGCCCAGTCGAACGGCGTGCCCAGCGGGACAACCTCCCGCGACACTCCGTGATGTCGTGCTGCCGTCTGCAAGCGAATGGAGACGTATGGACGACACCGCCGACAGGCCCCGGCCGGCCTTCTCCCGCCGTTCCCTGATCGTCGCCGGCACCGCCGGACTCGCCGTGCCCACGATCGGCGCGGGTGTAGCACTGACCGGCGGCAGCGCCCGGGCCTCCGCCGGGGCGACCAAGAAGATCACCATCTACGCCGAAGCCCTGCCGGGCGGGCTGTACGGCTACGGCCTGGAACCCGGCAAGGCCACCGTGCCGGGCCCGCTGCTGGAGATGTACGAGGGCGACACCCTCGAGATCACCCTGGTCAACACCACGACACAGCGGCTGTCGATCCACCCGCACGGGGTCGACTACAGCACCGGGTCCGACGGCAGCCCGTTCAACGACTCCTACAACGACCCGGGCGAGACCCGCACGTACGTGTGGCGCTCGCGGGAGATGTTCGCGGCCGCCGGACGCCGGTTCATGCCCGGTAGCGCCGGCTACTGGCACTACCACGACCACGCGATGGGCACCGACCACGGCACCGGCGGCGTGGCCAGGGGCCTGTACGGCGGTCTCATCGTGCGGCGGCGCGGCGACATCCTGCCGGACAAGCAGTTCACCGTGGTCTTCCACGACATGACCATCAACAACAAGGCGGCGCCGAACACCCCGATGTTCGAGGCGAACCTGGGCCAGCGGGTCGAGTGGGTCGCCATCGGGCACGGCAACCTGTTCCACACCTTCCACCTGCACGCGCACCGCTGGGTCGACAACCGCACCGGCATGCTGGAGAGCGTCAGCGACCCCAGCCCCACGATCGACAACAAGGATCTCAACCCGGGCAGCTCGTTCGGCTTCCAGGTGCTGGCCGGCGAGGGCGTCGGGCCGGGCGCCTGGATGTACCACTGCCACGTGCAGAACCACTCGGACGGTGGCATGGCCGGGATCTTCCTGGTCCGCAACGCCGACGGCAGCATGCCGCCGGGCGCACAGGAGGCCATCCACCGGTTCCAGGGCCACGCGCACACCACCACGTCGCAGAACAACGACGCACATGGGGGGCACGGCTGATGACAACGACCCATCTTCCGGTACGACGAGCGCTGGCAGCCGCGGCCGCGGTACTCACCGTCCTCACCGGATCGGCGCCCGCCGTGGCGTCACCGGCGCCCCAGTCACGCTCCGGTGCTGCGCCACCAGCGGAGTCGGTGCTGGTCTTCCACGGCGCGAGCGCGGAGCAGGACGACCCGGTCGCCAAGGCCGCCGCGACCATCGACGGACTCGCCGGCGCGGCCGGACTCAGCGCCACGGTGAGTTCCGACCCGGCCGTGTTCACCGCCGCCGGGCTGGCCGGGCACCGGGCCGTGGTCTTCCTGTCCGCGACCGGCACCACACTCAGCCGTGACCAGGAGAGCGCGCTCCAGGCGTACATCAGAGGGGGTGGTGGTTTTGTCGGGATCGGTGACGCCGCGAAGGCGCAACTGGACTCGACCTGGTTCACCGGCCTGATCGGAACCCGCCCGGCCGGTGCGATCCCGGCGGCGGAACCGGTCAGCAAGGTCACCGCGAGCGGCGAGAACACGCCGAACGAGACCAAGGAGAAGCTCGCCGACGGCGACGCCAATACGAAGTGGCTGGTACGCACGGCAACCGCCTGGGTGAGCTACGAACTGGCCGCCGCGAAGCCCATCACCGGTTACGCCCTGACCTCGGCCAACGACTTCCCCGGCCGGGACCCGAAGGACTGGACGCTGAAGGCCTCCGCCGACGGGCAGACCTGGACCGAACTCGACCGGCGGACCGGGCAGAGCTTCCCGGACCGGTTCCAGACCCGGCGGTTCGAGCTGTCCGCGCCGCAGAACCACCGGTTCTTCCGGCTGGAGATCACCGCAAACGGCGGGGAGCCGCTCATCCAGCTCGCCGACCTGCGGCTGTTCACCGCCGACGCCGTCGCTCCCCCGCCGCCGGGCGTGAACCGGGCCGTGATCAACGTGCTCGACACCAGGCACCCGGCCACCGCGGGCCTGCCGCGCACGATCACCCGCTCGGACCGCTGGCACAACTGGGACCCGAACCCGCTCGGCACCGTGCACACCCTGGCCCAGGTCGAGGAACGGCACTACAACCCCGGCACCGGCGCCAACGGTCCGTTCCACCCGATCTCCTGGTGCCGTGACTACGACGGCGGCCGGTCCTTCTACACCGGCATGGGGCACACCGCGGGCAGCTACGACGAGCAGGATTTCCGCAAGCATCTGACCGGCGCCCTGAAGTGGACCTCCGGGATCGTGCGCGGTGACTGTCAGGCGACCATCGCCGCCAACTACCGCACCGAGCGGCTGACCGCGGCGAACCAGACCGGGCAGCTCGACCAGATCGGCGAACCGCACGGGCTGACCATCGCCGGTGACGGCACGGTCTTCTACGTCGGCAAGGCCGCCTGCCCGGGTGGGCCGGTCGTCAGCTGGGACGATCCGAAGGTCGGCCTCGGCTGCGGCACCATCCACTCCTGGAACCCGCGTACCAAGCAGGTCAAACTGCTGACCACGCTGCCGGTGATGGGCAACCGGGGCAGCGGCTCCGAGCTGGTGAAGAACGAGGAGGGCCTGCTCGGCATCGTGCCGGACCCGAAGTTCGCCGAGAACGGCTGGCTCTACGTCTACTGGATGCCGCACGACTCGATCGACCGGACCAAGCGGGTCGGCGAGAGGACCGTCAGCCGGTTCACCTACGACCACACCGCCCAGAGCATCGACCGGGCCACCCGCAAGGACCTGCTGAAATTCCCGGTGCAGATCCACAGCTGCTGCCACGCCGGCGGCGGCATGGCCTTCGACAAGCAGGGCAACCTCTACATCGGCTCGGGTGACAACAACTCGTCCGAGGGCTCGCAGGGCTACTCCGGCAACAACTGGACCCAGGAGTACGCCGGGATCTCGTTCCAGGACGCGCGGCGCACCTCGGGCAACACCAACGACCTGGCTGGCAAGATCATCCGTATCCACCCGGAAGCGGACGGCACGTACACGATCCCGCCGGGCAACCTGTTCCCGCCGGGCACCGGGAAGACCCGCCCGGAGATCTACGTGATGGGCGTACGCAACATCGCGCGCCTGCAGATCGACCCGGAGACCGACTGGCTGACCGCCGGCTGGGTCGGCCCCGACGCCTCCAACCCGAACCCGGAACTCGGCCCGGCCAAGTACGAGACGGCCACCATCATCACGTCCGCCGGTAACCAGGGCTGGCCGTACTGCATGGGCAACCGGCAGCCGTACCGCGACCGCAGCAGCACCGACGCCACCCAGCTGACCGGCTGGTACGACTGCGGCAACCTGAAGAACAACTCACCGCGCAACACCGGCCTCGTCGACATCCCACCGGCCCGCGACAACATGATCTGGTACGCGCCCGGCGGTGGCGGCCCAGTCTTCCCGGCCCGCGGCGACGGCAGCGGCCTGCCCACCTACAACGCCGCCGACGCTGTCTACACGCAGCCGTACCTGCGCGGCGGCGGTCAGGCGATCATGTCGGGCCCGACCTACCACCACGACCTGGCCGACCCGGCCAGCACCGTGAAGTGGCCGGCCTACTGGGACGACAAGTGGTTCATCGGCGACCAGTCGAACGCCGCGAACCGGGTGGCGATCACCGTCGACCCGGCCGGGGTGCCGGAGCAGAAGCCGCCGCTGTTCGGTGAGACGCTGCGCGCCATCCTGCCCGGCGGCAACGCCGACAACCGGCTGATGAGCTGGATGGACGCCAAGTTCGGCCCGGACGGTGCGCTGTACCTGCTCGACTACGGCGGCGGGTTCTTCAGCCTGCACCCGGCGCAGAAGCTGCTGCGGGTGGTCTACACCGGCGGGGCACCGACCCCGGCTCCGCAGGCGACCTCGGTCGCGGTGCAGAACAAGCCGCTGACGTACGCCTTCACCGGGTCGCGCTCGGGCGGGGTCAGCCACCGCTGGGAGTTCGGCGACGGCACCAATTCCACTCTCGCTGATCCGCAGCATGTCTACGCGAAGCCCGGCACCTACAACGCGCGGCACACCGTCACCTACGCCGACGGTGAAACGGTCACCACGCAGGTCCCCGTGCAGGTCGGGTGTGACGTGCCGGACAAACGGGCCACCATCTGGCTCGCCGGCACCGACACCTCCGTGCCGAACAAGGAGGCCGGCGGAGGCTGCACCGTCAATGATCTGATTGACGACGAGAGCACGTGGCCGGACCACGACAGTTTCGTGCGGCACGTCACGGGCATCGCACGCGCTCATCTCACCGACCGTCAGGCCGGAGCCCTTACGCGTGCCGCAGCCGCCGCACCGATCGGGCGGCAGGGTCACACCGGGTACGAGCCGCTGTTCGACGGCACCGCCGCCTCGCTGCGCGGCTGGCAGCAGGCACCGTCCGGGCAGTTCGCCATCCGGCCGGACGGCTCGCTGCGTCCCTCGGGCGGGCTGGGCATGCTGTGGCACACGAAGGAACTGGGTGACTTCTCGCTGAAGCTGCAGTTCAAGGACGTCGCACCGGGCACCACCAGGGCCAACAGCGGCGTGTTCACCCGGTTCCCCGACCCGCGGACCCCGCTCGCCGACCGCCCGGCCGGCAGCTGCGGCACGGTCGGCAACGCGCGGACCTCGGCGGCCTGGGTGGCCATCTACTGCGGTCACGAGGTGCAGCTCTACGACGGCGACACCGGTGAGCCGCAGAAGACCGGCTCGATCTACAACTTCGACCCGGTGACGCTTGACGACGCCCGGGTCACCCCGAAGAACCAGTGGAACGACTACGAGGTCCGGGTCGTCGGCCAGCACTACACGATCATCCGCAACGGCGTGGTCATCAACGAGTTCGACAACACCCCCGGCAAGCAGTCCTCACGGGCCGGCGATCCGCCCACCGACCTGCGGCAGTTCCTGCGCGGGCACATCGGGCTCCAGAACCACGGCGACAACGACCTGATGGAGTTCCGCAACATCCGGGTCCGCTCGCTCTAGCCCGCAAGGGCCGGTCGGGTGACCCTCGGCCGGCCCTGAAGTCAGGAAGGTGCCATGTCTCAATCCACCGTTCTCCGGCGTGCCGGCGCGACGCTCATCGCCGTGCTGCTGGCGGTGCTCGCGGGGGCAGTTCCACCCGCGGCCGCCGCGCAGACGCTCACCTGGACCGCCGACGACGACATCACCAGATACAAGTCCGTGCCCACGACCGCGGCTGCCGGGGCCACGACGATCGTGTTCGAGAACAGCGCGGCCACCGGCAACACCACCGGCATGCCGCACACGCTGACCTTCGACACCAGCACCGAGGGCTACAACCACGACGTCACCCTCAACATCCTGGCCGGCCCGTTCGACGTCAACAACGGCCGCCACCAGGCGAACGTCACCCTGACGCCCGGCAAGTACCGGTACTTCTGCACCATCCCGGGGCACAGCACCATGGTCGGCGAGCTGACCGTCACCACCGGCGGCGGCGACCCGGACACCACGGCGCCCACGGTCACCGGCGCGGTCACCGGCAACCGCGACAGCCAGGGCGCCTACCTCGGTTCGGCCACCGTGACGGTCACCGCCGCCGACGCCGGTTCCGGGGTGCGCACCGTCGAGTACCAGGTCGACGACACCAGCTGGCAGGCGTACTCGGCCCCGGTCGCGGTCACCGCGATCGGCGACCACTCGGTGCAGTTCCGCGCTACCGACAACGCCGGCAACACCTCGGCGGTCGGCTCGGTGTCGTTCCGGGTCGCCCAGGGCCAGCAGCCGGACACCACCGCGCCGGTGGTGACCGGACAGACCGCCGGCAACCGCGACAGCGCGGGCAACTACGTCGGCGCCGCCACCACGACACTGACCGCTACCGACACCGGCGGCTCCGGCCTCGCCCGCATCGAGTACCAGCTCGACGGCGGCGCCTGGACCACGTACAGCAGCCCGGTCGCGGTGACCACGGTCGGCGCGCACATGCTGCACTACCGGGCAACCGACAACGCCGGCAACACCTCGGCCGAGCAGATGGCCCACTTCACGATCGTCGCGCCGCCGGTCGAGGACACCACCCCGCCGCAGGTCACGGCAGCTCTGACCGGCGAGCGGGACGGGAGCGGCAACTATCTCGGTTCGGCGACCGTCACGCTCACTGCCACCGACACCGGCGGCTCCGGGCTGAAGTCTGCGGAGTATCGCCTCGATGACGGCGAGTGGACCGTCTACACCAGCGCGGTGGCCGTGCCGGCGATCGGCGCCCACACCGTCCGCTACCGGGCCTCCGACAACGCCGGAAACGCGGCGGCGGAGAAGTCGGTCACCTTCACGGTCGCCGAGCGGGGCGCGGACGCCTGCCCCGACTCCGACACCCGCGACACCGTCGTCATCGACGGCTTCGACACCCGGATCCCCAACACCGACACCGGCAACGGCTGCACCGTCAACGACCTGATCGCGGAACGCGCCGGCTACCCCACCCACGCCGCGTTCGTCCGGCACGTGGAGGCCGTGACGACAACGCTGGCCACCGCCGGCAAGCTCACCCACCGGCAGGCGGGGACGATCGTCCGCGCCGCGGCGGCATCAGACAAGGGAGAAACACGATGAGGCTCATCGCCGCCACCGTCACCGCCGTGGTCGTCACGACCGCCCTCACCGGTGCACCAGCCGGCGCCGCCCTGGTCACCCACTGCATCGGCACCGGTGGCGCGGTGACCGTACCCAATGATCTGCATGTCCCGGCCGGCGAGTCGTGCGACCTGACCGGCACCACGATCACCGGCAACGTCAGCGTCGCGGCCGGCGCCAACCTGGTCATCGACGGCGGGCGCATCGACGGCGAGGTCCGCGTCGCCGCCAACGGCTACCTGGACGCCTCGAGCAGCACCGTCGGCGGTGTGGTGGTCCTGGCGGCCGGCGGTTACGGCCTCTACCTGCGGCAGGCCGAGACGGGCTCGGTCACGGTACGACCCAAGGGCACCGCCACGATCGACGGCTTCCTGTTCGCCGAGGACACGAAGATCACCGGCTCGGTGAACGCGCAGGCCGGTGAGGTGCGGCTGGAGAAGGGCAGCGAGGTGTCCGGCGGGCTGAGCACCACCGGCACCCACTACACCGACCTGCACGACTCGTTCGTCGACGGCACGCTCTCAGTGCTCAACAGCTCGACCGGCAGCGTGGTCTGCGGCAGCGCGGTCCGTGGCCGGTCGACGTTCGCCGGCAACCTGGGCGGCGTGCAACTCGGCCCGAACGGCGCCCTCGACGGGTGCGCGTCCGGTGGCTACTTCGGCCGGGACGTCAGCGTCACCAACACCACCGGCGGCGTCTGGGTCGACGACACCATCATCGACGGCGCGCTGACCGTGACCAGCAACAATCCGGTCGCCAAGGTCGCCGCGAACAATCGCATCCGCGGCGGCGTGGCAGGCGACACGGCGGCGGCGGCTCAGCGGCGTGCCGCGCCCGCCGGGGCTGCCGGGGCTGCCGGGGCTGCCGGGGCTGCCGGCGACAACTCCGCCGGCGCCACCAGTGACACCTCTGCTGGTGCCGCCCGCGGCAATTCTGCCGGTGCCGCCCGCGGCAGCGAGGCCGAACAGCGCGGCGAGCAGCGCCGTACGGTCGCCGAGCAGGAGGCCGCCGCAGCGGGTCCGGCCGACCTGTAGGTGAGTGACGATCGGGCCGGGAGCCTTAGCGCTGCCGGCCCGATCGACTTGTCGAGCGCGGAACCCGCGCGATCCTCGTTGCGCGCCGCAGCCCGGCGACAGTGGCACAGATCACGAAAGACGTCACGCACCGCCGGCGCTCGACAATTCCTCCGGCACCCTCGACGATCACGTTCGCGGCCGAAACCCCCCGATCTCATGCCTTCGGTACGACCGAAGACGCCCGGCGCTGGTGCAGCCCACTCAGCCGGTGATCGCCGCACGGCATCCGCCGCGCTCGGTCACCTTCGGCTCTACGGTGTCCGGCAGCTACCGAAGAACGGGAGTTCCGGATGGAGACACTGCTCAAGTCCCTGGGCCTGGAACCCGGCCCGCTGACCCTCGTGGACAGCCTCTCCCACCAGGTCTTCCTCGGCTCGGACGTCGTCCTGAAGATCATCGACGCGGGCCGTCACACCAGACTGGACCGGGAGATCGCGCTGGCACCCGACCTGCCGGCCGGCGTCACGGCGCCGCTGCTGTCCAGCGGCGTGCACACGCTGGACGGCCGCGAGGTCCGCTACGCCTGCTACACCCGGATGCCGGGCATCGCACCCGGCATGGGCCTGCCCGGCATCGGCGCCCGAACCGCGTGTTCCCTGGCCGAGCAGGCGATCCACCGGCTCGGCGCGCTGCACGCCTGGACTCCCCCGGACCGTGCCGCGCAGATCCTGCGTGAACCACTCGGCCACGGCGGATTCGTCAGCCGCGACGCCCTGTTCCGCCTCCTGGACGGCCTCGCCGCCGCCGACCGCCACGGCGTCGTGCCGTCCGCGCTGCTCACCGGTATCACCGCGATCGCGGCGAACGCGCCGGACCGGGCCCGGACGGTAGTCCCGGTACACGCCGACTGCCACTGGGGGAACTGGCTCGCCACCGGCGACCGCCTGACCACCTTGCTCGACTTCGAATGGGCCCGCTTCGGCGAGCCGCTCGACGACTGGTTCTTCGTGATCTCCCTGAGCGGCCCGCACCAGGACGCCGTCCTCGACGTCGTCGCCCGCGAGACGGCGACCTCCCCCGGAGACCTGCGGGCCGCCTGCGAGGTGCGGCACGCGACCTACCTGGCCTCCGACATCCTTCTGGCGCTGACCACCCCCGACGACGTCCCGGCCGGTCTGCTCACCGATCGCCTGACCGGCCTGGAGGAACTCATCCGCGATCGCCCCTGGCGCTGATCGCGATCGTCGCCGGCGCTGATCAGGCAGGGTCACCCCCGGTGCTGATCACGTAGGTCAGGTCCGCGGCGAACCCGGCCATCTCCTCGCCCGCCTCCAGCATGAAGACGGCCCTGGCCGACCAGGCGGTGCCGTCCCAGTCAGGACCCGGTTTCCTCAGCGTCACCCCGAGCGACACGTGACCGCGCCCGTCGTGCCGGGCGTCGAGGGCGAGCTCGCGCTCCAGCGAATGCCAGGTTCGTACGTCCTTCCAGCCGCGCGGAGCTCGCCAGTCAGCACGCCAGGCGCTCGCCGCGGACGTGCCGCGCGCGTTGCGGCTGCAGGTCCGGCTCGGCCCGAATCCGCTCGCGGTGGCGGCTGCCAGAAGCCTCGTGGCGCGGGCCTGTGACCGGTGGCAACTGCCTCATCTGCGACACGACGCCGCGTTGGTCGTCTCCGAACTAGCCTCCAACGCCGTACTGCACGCCGGTACCGACCTGGTGGTCACCGTGGTGCGTACCGGTCCCGGGCTGCTGCTGGCCGTTCGTGACGGCGACACCCGCTATCCCCGCTTGCACGAACCGCCCGGGGAAGACAGCGCGGCGGCGCTGCAGGAACAGGGACGGGGGCTGCTGCTGGTGCATGCCGTCGTCCCGGCCTGGGGTGCCATGCCCGCCCGCGGCGGCAAGGTCGTCTGGGCGACCGTGTTCCCGGACACCCCAACGACCTGACGGTGCCACGTCCGGCCACCTGGAGAAGCGCGGGCCGGGCACGGCGTGACGGCCGTGGCGGCAGGCCGGCGGCCTCGCGGTCAGACCGGCTCGGTGACGGTACGGCCGGTCGGCGTGAGGTGCCGGCGGCGGGTGGGCATCAGCATCGTGGGGTGGCCGATCGCCCAGGCTGCACCCGCGCAGACGAGCTCCTTCATCCGTGCCGCGGGGCGGCCGATGAGCGCCTTCGGCGTGGCCCGGTCGTCGGCGGTGACGAACTGGATGATGCCGTCGCGCCGGCCGAGGCTGACGCACTGGGCGTAGTAGCGGATGTGATTCGACGGGACCGTCCCGCCGGTCAGACGCGCGGTGATCGCGTCGGCCGCCTGCCACGCCATCGGTACGCCCGTCGCGCACGACATCCGCAGCGGCTTGCCGCCCGGTCCCGCCACGATCGCGGCGTCGCCGACGGCGTACACCCCCGGGTGCGAGACCGACCGCATGCTGTCGTCGACGACCACCCGGCCGTCGGTGACGGTGAGGCCGCCGGCAGCGGCGATCGGGTGAGCGCTGAAGCCGGTCGCCCACACGGTCACGTCGGCGGCGAGCCGGGTGGCGTCGGTGTGCTCGTGCACGGTGATGCCGAGGCCGGCGGCGACCCGGTGCAGATGGTCGCGGGCCCGGTCGCTGAGCCAGTCGCCGAATTCGCCGCGGACGGCGATCGTCACGTCGAGGTCGGGACGGGACTCGGCGATCTCGGTGACCGCCTCGATGCCGGTGAGTCCGCCGCCGGCCACCAGTACCGTCCCGCCGCGGGTCAGTTCGCGCAGACGGTCCCGCAGCCGGAGGGCGCCCTGCTCGCCGGAGACGTGGTGGCCGTCGGTGACGGCGGTGCTGCCCAGGGCGTACACCAGGGTGTCGTAGTTGATCTCGAGGCCGTTGCCGCAGGTGATGCTTCGATCATCGGCGTCGATGGCGACGACGTGTGCCTGCCGCAGAGTGACACCGGTGCCCGCGTACACGTCGCGCAGCGGGCGGCGGGCCACCTTCTGGCCGGTCGCGAGCTGGTGCATGCGGATCCGCTGGACGAAGTCGGGCTCGGCGTTGACCAGGGTGATCTCGGCGTCGGCGGGGTGCAGGCGGCGGGCCAGGCGGCCGGCCGTGTGGGCGCCGGCGTATCCGGCTCCGAGGACGACGATGCGGTGCCTCATGGGTGCGCTCCTGTTCCGATGGGCGGCGTTCACCCCTTGAACCGGGCAGCGGGATGATCCCTGACAGTGAGCTGGGTCACTCCGTGGCGGCGGCCCAGTCGCGGGTCAGGCGCCCGAGCTTCGACGGGCTGGCCTGGATGTGCAGGGCGGCGATGCCGTCGGCGGTCGTCTCGAGACAGATGGCGCCGGCCACCCGGTTCCCGGCGACGGCCAGGATCGCCGGGCCGCCGTTGACGACGGCCGCATGCAGGCTGAAACCGCCCTCGGGAAGGAACCGGTCGACCGCACCGGGGCGGAAGATGCCGCGCAGCACGCGGGCCAGCTGGAGGCCACCGAGGATCGGGGTGGTACGGGCCGGCACCTCGCCGCCGCCGTCGGTGAGGCCGACAGCATCGGCGGTCAGCAGCCGGACCAGGGGTTCCACCTCGCCGCTGAGCGCGGCGGCCAGGAACTCGTCGGCGATCCGGCGGGCGGCGGCCGCGTCGGTCGTGGTCCGGACGCGGCCGGCGCTCATGTGCTGACGGGCACGCCGGTGGATCTGCTGGCAGTTGGGTTCGGTCAGGTCGAGGATCCCGGCGATCTCGGCGTGCGGGTAGCCGAACGCCTCGCGCAACACGTAGACGGCGCGCTCGTTCGGGGTCAGGCGTTCCATCAGGGTGAGCACGGCGATCGACACGGAGTCGCGCTGTTCGGCGGTCTCGGCGGGGCCCAGCATCGGGTCACCGGTGAGCATCGGCTCGGGCAGCCACGGGCCGATGTAGGTCTCGCGGCGGGCGCGCGCCGAGGTCAGCTGGTTGAGGCACAGGTTGGTGAGGACCTTGGTCAGCCACGCCTCGGGTATCTCGACGCGGTCGCGGTCGGCGGCCTGCCAGCGCAGGAAGGTGTCCTGGACGGCGTCCTCGGCGTCGCTCGCCGAGCCGAGCAGCCGATAGGCGATCGCCTCGAGGCGGGGACGGGACCGCTCGAACACCTCGACATCCGCACCGCTGACCACCATGACTCGACAATCTAACTCGGCCCGCCCTAGCATCGGGCATCAACCCCATTGATGTTCGTCGAGGCTTGACATCCCCATCGAAGCGCTTCGACGACCACTCCCCCGAGATCGGACAACGACATGAGAAGAGGAACAAGCGTGCTCGCGGCGGCCGCCGCGGCATCCCTCGTCGCAGGACTGACCGCACTACCCGCGTCAGCCGCCGCCGGCTGCAGCGTCGCCTACACGGTCGGCGGCTCGTGGCCGGGTGGCTTCGGCGCCAACGTCACGATCACCAACCTGGGCGACCCGCTCACCTCGTGGAGCCTGGTCTGGACCTTCCCGTCGGGCCAGACGGTCACCCAGGCATGGAACACCAGCCTCACCCAGAGCGGCTCCACGGTCACCGCCAGGAACGCCGGCCACAACGGGTCGATCGGCACCAACGGCACGGCGTCGTTCGGCTTCAACGGGTCCTCGACCGGCAGCAACGCGGTGCCGGCCGCGTTCACCCTGAACGGCACCGCCTGCACCGGCGGCGTGTCCCCGACGAGCCCGTCGCCCTCCACGCCGGGCACCGGCGTACCGTCGGACGCCGTCTGGTCCGGCTCCGGGCAGTGGGACAACTGGACCACCAACGGATACACCGTCTACAACAACATCTGGGGCTCGGGCGCCGGCACCCAGACGACGTGGGCCCGGTCGACGAGCAACTGGGGTGTGATCGCCAACCACCCGCGGACCAGCGGCATCAAGTCGTACCCCAACGTCAGTTACCCGCTCAACCGGAGACTGAGCTCACTGAACACGCTCAACAGTTCGTACAACGTGACCGTGCCGGCCGGCGGGGACTACGTCACCTCGTATGACATCTGGGCCGACAACAACGCGTACGAGATCATGATCTGGACCAACAAGCAGGGCGCGGTCGGCCCGATCGCCGAGCAGTACGACGCCAACGGCGCGGTCCCGACCGCCCGCAACGTCAGCGTCGGCGGCGCCACCTGGAACATCTACCGTGGCTCCAACGGCGCCAACGCGGTGTTCTCGTTCGTGCGTACGTCCAACAGCAACTCCGGCACGCTCAACGTGCTCGCGATGCTGAACTGGCTGCGGACGAACAACTGGTGGGGTGACGTGGCCCTGGGCCAGTTCCAGTTCGGCTACGAGATCTCCGGCACCGCCGGCCGGTCGGCCTTCACCACCAACAGCTACAACCTCAGCTTCAGCTGAGTACGCCGGTGACTGCCCGTGGCGCCCCGGCTCGCGGGCAGTCACCCGGACGCTGTGGCCCATCTGTCGTAACCGGGTGGGAACTCGCCACGGAGCAGCCGTACGAAGGCATGGCCGCACGCCAGGATCGGGCCGGTGTCCAGGTCCGACGAGAACGACTCCGGGTCACCGCCGGTGCCGAAGGAGTTGACGAGATCTTTCGGGATGGCCGGTGACCACTCGCGCAGCCGCTGGAGGACCCGTTCGGACAGGTCCAGCACCACCGCGACCCGATCGGGCTCGGTGCCGAGATGATCATCCAGGCGGGACGACACGCATCCCATGAATCCGGCGGTGGCATGCGTCTCCCAGTCGGCTCGGGCGCCGGCCAGCCATGCCGGGGCCGGCGACATTCGCCCGGCCTCCTGCGCCAGCAGATACAGCCACACCTCGGCCTGGTAGTCGCGGACCCAGAAGCCGGACCCCCGGTAGTCCATGTTCGAGCTGCCCATCGCGGAAGTAGATCACGTCCGGTCCGGCCGGTGGGCCCGCGGTTCGTCGCAGAGGCGCGGAATTTGCAGTTCTGCACATATCACCAATTGAGCATAAGTTGATTCCTATTCGCACCCGGAATGAATTCGGCAGCGGATCTTGCGCATTCCCCGGCGGCGGGTAGATTGATTGACGACCGTGACTATTCCGGTCGCCGGGAAGATCCCCGTGGCGGAATTGGAGCGCATTGTTGAACCCCCTCGAGACCCGCGCACGCCCGGCTCCGCCCGAAGCCGCCGAACCGGCCGACGGGTGGCGACCCGGATCCGTCGAAGCCCTGGCGCTCCTTCTCGTCCTCCTGGTGGTGTTCCGCAACCCGCTCGCCGGCCTGGTCTCCGACCCACGGCTGCAGACCTGGACCACGGTGTTCGTGTCGGTGCTGGTGCAGGCCGTGCCGTTCCTGGTGTTCGGGGTCGTGCTGTCAGCGGTGATCGCCGTCTTCGTACCCCGGTCGTTCTGGGCCAGAGCCCTGCCCCGGCACCCGGCCGCGGCCGTACCCGCCGCCGGTCTCGCCGGTATCGTCCTGCCCGGCTGCGAGTGCGGCAGCGTACCGATCGCCGGCTCACTGATCCGCCGGGGCGTCACGCCGGCCGCCGCACTGGCCTTCCTGCTGGCCGCACCGGCGATCAATCCGATCGTGCTCACCGCGACAGCGGTCGCCTTTCCCGGCAACCCGGAAATGGTGCTGGCCCGCGCGGTGGCGAGCCTTGTCGTAGCGACTGCGATGGGCTGGCTGTGGCTACGACTCGGCAAAACGGAATGGATCCGCCTCCCGCACCGTCCCGATTCCGACGGCGATTCCCGGGCCCGGGCGTTCTGGGCCGCCTGTCGCCACGACGTGATGCACGCCGGCGGGTTCCTGGTGATCGGTGCCGCCGCGGCGGCGACCATCAACGTGGTGGTACCGGAGTCCTGGCTGCAGAGCCTGGCCGCCGAGCCGGTGCTGTCGGTGCTGGCCCTGGCCACGCTGGCCGTACTGCTGTCGATCTGCAGCGAGGCCGACGCGTTCGTCGCCGCGTCGCTGTCGCAGTTCTCGCTCACGTCGCGGCTGGTGTTCCTGGTCGTGGGCCCGATGGTCGACCTGAAGCTGATCTCGATGCAGGCCGGGATGTTCGGCCGGCGGTTCGCCGTGCGATTCGCGCCGGCGACGTTCGTGACAGCGGTCCTGGTGGGCACGGCGGTCGGGGTGGTGATCTGGTGAACCGGCGGGCGCAAGCGGTCGTGCTGGTGCTGTTCGGCGGGGCGATCCTCAAGGCGAGCCTCACCGACGTGTATCTGCGCTACGTCAAGGAGGGCCTGCGACCGTTCCTGATCGCGGCCGGTGTGCTGCTGCTGGCGGCCGCCGTGATGACTCTCGTCCACGACCTGGGGTCCCGAACCGGCCACGACGAGCACGGACACCACGAGCCGCAGGTCGGCTGGCTGCTGATCCTGCCGGCTGCCGGACTGCTGCTGATCGCGCCGCCCGCACTCGGCTCGTACGCCGCCGGGCAGTCCGGCAGCGTCCTGGCCTCGGCGCGGATCGAGTCGGAGTTCTCGCCGCTGCCGCCCGGCGATCCGGTACCGCTCAGCCTGATGGACTACGCGTCGCGCGCCGTCTTCGACTCCGGCAGGAGCCTCGAGGGCCGCACGGTACGGCTCACCGGCTTCGTCACACCCGGCCCGGACGGCCGCCCGATGCTGGCCCGGATGGTGCTGGCCTGCTGCGCCGCCGACGGCCGCCCCATCAAGGTCGGTCTCACCGGTGGCGTGAACGTCGACGCGCCGGTCGACACCTGGGTCCAGGTCGTCGGCACCTACAGCAGCCGGATGGACAAGGACCCGGTCAACAGTGCCGAAGTGCCGTACCTCGAGGTGAAGAGCTGGCAGAAGACCACGGCACCCCGGCGGCCGTACGAATGAGCACCGCACCGCAGCGAGGCCGCGCCCTGACCGTCGCCGGCCTGACCGTCGCCCTCGGCGCGACCGCCGTCCTGATCCTCCGCGGCAGCCCCGCCGAACCCGGACCCGTGGCCGAGGCGCGCACCCCGCGCCCGTCGATGACGACGGCCTGGCCGGACGCGGAGTTCACGACGCTCCGCGACCTGCCGCTGCGTCCCCTGCTGTTCCTCGACACCACCACCGCGGTGGGTGTCTCGACCAGCAACGACGACAAGTTCCTGCGCCTGCTGCTGCGTACCGGCGACGGGATGCGGGAGTTGCGCCGCCTGGACACCGCCGCGAACCCCCGGTTCGAGAACGTGACACCGGCCGGCGACCACGTCGTCTGGACCGAGTTCACCGACAGCGGGCCACCGCAGCTCTGGGCCGCGAACACCACCGGCGCCGGCCCGGCCCGGCGCCTCACCGCCGACGTCGGCGACGTGGTGTTCCACGGCAGCCAGTACGACCTGGTGCACCACGCCGGCCGGGTGTACTGGACGGCGGGATCGGCTGACGACGCCGTGACCGAGGTCCGTTCGGTCGCGCTGACCGGCGGA
The DNA here is from genome assembly GCF_040639655.1 of Actinoplanes sp. NPDC023801. Taxonomy (NCBI): domain Bacteria; kingdom Bacillati; phylum Actinomycetota; class Actinomycetes; order Micromonosporales; family Micromonosporaceae; genus Actinoplanes; species Actinoplanes sp. NPDC023801. The sequence continues at coordinate 25,619 of NZ_JBFAAI010000015.1, forward strand.
CCCGTCTCGATCACCCGCCAGCAGGGCGAGTGGACGATGGCGTCGTGGCCGTGGCTCGACGACGGCGCCAGCGGCGGTGCCGCCGCCACCCTGATGCGCAACATGAGTACCGGCCGGGAGATCACGGTGCCGACCGCCGGCGGCGAGTTCGCGGCGTGCAGCCCGTCCTGGTGCCGCGTCATGGTGGTCGGCGGTGACGATCTGGTCCGTATCGACCTGATGCGACCGGACGGCTCCCAGCGCCGGGAGATGGCGGCCGGCACGGCCCGGACCGCGATCCCCGACGTCGCGGTCCTCGACCGGTTCGAGATCCTCGCCGAGCCGGGGCAGCACTCGGAAACCACCGGCACGGCGGGCCTGCTCGTCTACGACATCGACACCGGCGGCACCGTCGAGCTGGCCACCGCGGCGAACGACACACAGAGCCGCAACGGGCTCGTGTGGTGGTACACCAGCAGCGGCAGTGCCGCCGAGTGGCACGTCCTGGACCTGCGCACGATCTGAGTCACCGCCCGCCGCTGAGGAAGTCCAGGATGTCGTCGATGAGTTTTCCGGTCGACTCACCCGGCAGCGAGTAATAGACCCGCTGCCCGCTGCGCCGGCGCAGGATCAGGCCGGCGTCGGCGAGGTGCCGCAGGTGGTGCGAGATCGCGGTCGGGTGCGCCGGTACGACCTCGCACAGCGCCGACGGGGTCGCCTCACCGTCGCGCAGCACCATCAGGATGTGGAGCCGGTGCTGGTACGCCATCCCGCGCAGCACCTGCACAGCACGGTCGAGCTCGGCCTGTTCCATCTTCATGCCGGCACTTCCCGCCTCAGCCGCCGCAGTCCCCACGACAGCACCAGCACGGCGGTTGCCGCAAGCGAGATGCTCGCGCCCGCCGCGACGTTCCACCGGCTCGACGCCCAGAGTCCGGCCAGGCCGCTGGCGACCGCGAACACGACCGCCAGTACGGTCGCCACCGGCAGACGGTCCGACCAGAGCCGGGCCGCCGCAGCCGGGGCGACGATCAGCGACAGCGCCAGGATCGTGCCGACCGCGGGTACCACGGTCACCACGACGAGGACGATGGTGAGCAGCAGAACCACGTCCCAGCCTGCGGCCCGGACGCCCGAGGCGCGGGCGCCCGCCGGGTCGAAACCCGCGTACAGCAGCGGCCGGGCACAGAGCGCCAGCACCAGCGCGACGACGGCCAGCACACAGCCCGTGACGAGCAGATCCGAGGCGCTGACCGTGAGGATCGAGCCGACCAGGAACGATGACAGGTCCCGGCTGAACCCGCTCTGGGTAGCCACCAGCGCCGCCCCGAGAGCGAACCCGCCGGACACGAGCACCCCGGTGGCGGCCGCCGCGTCCTGCCCGCGGCGGCGGGTCAGCGCCGCCACCCCGAGGGCCACGATCGCGCCGGTCACGACACCGCCGAGCAGCAGGTTCACGCCGATGATCGAGGCGGCCACCACGCCGGGAAACGTGGCGTGGGTCAGGGCCATCGTGAAGAACGACAGCCGCCGCACCACCACCTGCACCCCGATCAGGCCGGTCAGCGCACCGACGAGGACCACCTCGGCGACCGCCCGGTGCATCACGTCATCCCACCAGTTCATGCGGCGACGTCCTTCCGGTGAAGGCGCGGTCGCGCCACCGGCGCAAGGGCAGGAGCAGCACGTAGGCCAGAACGAGCATCAGCACCACGGCGGAGGCCGACGTCAGCGCGATGCCGTAGCGCAGCGACGCGGTCCAGCTCAGCAGCAGACCGGAGTAGCCGGCGGCCAGTACCAGGCCGGTGCCGATCACGGCCATCGGCACGAGCCGGTCGGTCACCATCCGGGCGGCCGCGGCCGGCACGATCAGCAACGCGACGACCAGGATCGTGCCGACCGCGCGTACCGCGGCGACCACCACCAGAGCGAGCAGGATGTTGAGCCACAGGTCCAGCCAGCCGATCCGCAGGCCGGCCGCCGCCGCGCCGGCCGGGTCGAAGGCCCGGAACATCAGCGCGCGCCCGCCGAGTGCCAGCGCCACCAGGATCACCGCCGCCAGCACGGCGGTCTCGGCGATCTGCCGCGGCGTCACGGTCAGCAGCCGGCCGAACAGGAAGGCGGTCAGATCGGAGGTGTACGAGGTACGCCGGGACACCAGGATCACGCCGATCGAGAACATCGCGGTGAGCACGACCGCGGTGGCGGCGTCGTCGGTGAGCCGGGCGCTGCGGGTCAGCACGGTCAGCACCACGGCGGTGAGCACGCCGGCCACGAGCGCGCCGGTGAACAGGCCGTCCATGCCGCCGGCGACGAAACCGACCACGACGCCGGGGAAGACGGTGTGGGTGAGCGCGTCGGAGACGAACGACAGCCGGCGTACGAAGACGAACACGCTGACCGGGCCGCAGACGAGTGCCAGCAGCGCGATCTCGGTGAGGGCACGGCCCATGAACGGTACGGCGAACGGCTCGATCATGGGTCCACCAGCACCATCCGGCCGTCGGCCAGATCGATGGCGGAGCTGCCGTACGTCTGCCGGAGCGGACCGGCCGTGAGGGTCTCGCCGGGCGGGCCCACCGCCCACTGCCGCCCGTTGATCAGGCAGACCAGGTCGGCGAGGTCACGGGCGACGGCGAGGTCGTGGGTGCTGAGCACCAGTGCGGTCCCGTCGGCGGACAGTTCGCGCAGGACCCGGACGATCGCCTCCTGGCTGACCGCGTCGACGCCGTTGAACGGTTCGTCGAGCAGCAGCAGGCGCGGCTGCGCGGCGATCGCGCGGGCGAGCAGGACCCGTTGCCGCTGGCCGCCGGAGAGCAGGCCGAAGCGGTGCCCGGCCCGGTCGGCGAGCCCGACCCGGTCGAGGGCCTCGGTGACGGCGCGGCGGTCGGTGGCGCGGGCGGGCCGCCACCAGCCGAGCTGCCGGTAGCGGCCCATCATCACGACCTGCCGGACGCTGACGGGGAAGTCGGGGTCGAGGTTGCCGGTCTGCGGCACGTACCCGGTGAGCGCGCGGGCGCGGGCCGGGGTGCGGTCCAGGACGGTGGCGGTTCCGTCGAGGATCTGGGCGAGGCCGAGCACGGATCTGATGACGGTGGACTTGCCGGCGCCGTTCGGGCCGACCAGGGCGAGCCGCTGCCCCGCGCCTAGTTCGAGGTCGACGCCGGTGACCACGGGGGTGCCCGAATAGCCCACGCTGACTCCGGCCAGGCGCAGGGCGGCGGTCGTCATCTCAGCCGGCCAGCGCGTCGACGATGACCTGCGTGTTGTGCCGTTCGGCGCCGAGGTAGGTGCCCTCCGGGCTGCCCGGCGCGCCGAGGCTGTCACCGAACAGCGCGTCCTGACCGGCGACGACCTTGACGCCGGCCTGCTGCGCGATGGCCTCGGCGGTCTTGGGCGGCAGCGAGCTCTCCGCGAAGATCGCCTTGGTGCCGGTGGCCTTGATCTTGGCGACCAGGTCGGTGAGTTGCTTGGCCGACAGTTCGGCGGAGGTGTCCAGGCTGGGGATGACCGAGCCGACGAACTCCAGCTCGTAGCGGGCGATGTAGTAGCCGAACGCGTCGTGGTTGGTGACCAGCTTGCGGTCGGCCTTCGCGATCTTCGCCCAGGCGGCGGTGTTGTCGCTGTCGAGCTTGTCGAGTTCGGCGCTGTAGGTGGCGAGGTTCTTCGCGAACGCGCCGGCCTTGGCCGGTTCGGCCGCGGCGAGACCCTTCTGGATGTTCGTCACCATGATCTTGGCGTTGCGCGGGTCGTGCCAGATGTGCGGGTCGTGCTCCTCCTCGCCCGCGTGCTCCTCGCCCTTCTCCCCGGCGTGCTCGCCCTCCTCCTCGTGGCCGCCCTCGCGCAGGGTGACGCCCTGGCTGGAGTCGACGACGGTGCCGGTGAAGCCGGCCGACTCGATGGTGCGGTCGAGCCATTCCTCGAGGCCGACGCCGCTCTTCACGACCAGCTTGGCGCTCGCGATGGCCTGCAGGTCGGCGGGCGTGGGCTCGTAGTCGTGCGGGTCGACGTTGGGCTTGATGATCTGGGTGACCTCGACGTCGGATCCGCCGACGTTGCGGACGAAGTCGGCGACCTCCGGGGTGGTCGCCACGACGGCGAGCTTCGGGCCGCCGCCCGTTGCGGACGAGGCGCCGGGTTCGGGCGTTCCGGAACCGCAGGCGGCTATCGCGGTGGTGACCGCGGCGATGGCGGCGGTCCGGACCAGACGGTGGTGGTTCTTCAACGATCTCACTCCTGTCACTGAGGAGTGGAACGATAATCATTTTCGAAATTTATCGTCTAATCGCAAACTGACGATATGTTCCGCCCCGCAAAGCCCACCAAAAACCAGGCTGTGCGCTACCGCTGTCTCAAGCGCGCTGAGACAGCGGTAGCGCACAGGCACAAAAAGCGGGCTGGCGGGCACCGCTGCCTCGGGGCGGTTGAGACAGCGGTGCGGGCCAGCTGGTGGGTTCAGCGGAGCATCGACTCCAGGTGGTTGACCACAGTGGCGTCGAACAGGCCCTCGGCCGCCATCCAGTCGTCGTTGTAAACGGTGTCCAGGTACTTCTCGCCGCCGTCGCAGACGAGCACGACGATGACGGTCTCCGGCGGTACGTCACGGGCCCGCTCCAGGGCCTTGTAGATCACACCGCCCGCGGAGCCGCCGACCAGGATCCCGTAGCGGCGGGCCAGGTAGCGGCAGGTCTCGAAGGCCTCCGCGTCGGTGACGGTGATGCCGTCGTCGATCAGGTCGTAGTCGACGAGGTGCCCGATCTCCGCGCCCTCGGGGGTGCCGGTGCCGGACTGGTGATACGGCGCACCCGGCCCGCCGAAGACGACCGATCCCAGCGGCTCGACGCCGACGATCCGCAGGTCGGGGATGCGTTCACGCAGGCCGCGGCCTGTGCCGCAGAGCGAGCCGCCGGTGCCGACCGCTCCGTACAGCCAGTCGATCCGTTCGCCGAGCGCGTCGATGAGTTCCCGGGCGACGGCCCGGTAGCTGTTGGGGTTGCCCTCGTTGAGGTGCTGAGCGGTCCAGTAGGCGCCGTGCTCGATCGCCAGGCGCTCGGCCACGGCGTCGCGTTCGGCGGTGGCCAGTGCGTCGTCGTCCCCGCCCACGTTGACGAGCTCCGCCCCGTACGCCCGCATGGCCCGCTGTTTGTCGGCACTCGAGTGGTTGTCGATGACGGCACTGAACTTGTAGCCGCGTTCGGCGGCGATGAGCGCCAGGCCGACCCCGGTGTTGCCGGAGGTGGACTCGACCAGCCAGCCGCCCGGCGCGAGCAGGCCCTGCGCCTCGGCCTCGTCGATCATGTTGCGCGCCATCCGGATCTTGGCGCTGCCGGTCGGGTTGTACTGCTCCATCTTCAGCAGCACGGTGCCCATGCCGGGTGCCACAGCCAGCCGGAGAAGCGGCGTACCGCCGATCAGGTCGGAGATCTTGTCGGTGATCACCAGTCTCGCCTTTCGCAGATCTCGAGCAGCCGCCGCACGAAGAGGTCGTTCTCCTCGGGCGTCGACAGCGAGGCTCGGATGAAGCTCTCGTATCCGGACTCGCGCCACGCCTTGACGATGATTCCGGAGCGGTGCAGCCGCCGGACGACCTCGCCGGCGTCACGGGCCGTGTCGATGAACAGGAAGTTGGCCGCCGACGGCGCCACCCGCAGCCCGGCCTCCCGCAGCCGGACGGTGAGCCTGCCGATCTCCGTGCCGGTCCGGCGCACGGTCTCGGCCAGGTGTGCCGGGTCGCCGAGGGCCGCCACGGCGGCGTCCTGAGCCAGCTGGTTGACGTTGTACGGGGTACGCACCCGGTCGAGCGCCCGGACCAGCGCCGGGCTGGAGGCGATGCCGTAACCGACCCGGAAGCCGGCCAGGCCGTACGCCTTGGAGAAGGTACGCAGCACGATCCACGGCCGGTCGTGGTCGCGCAGCATCTCGAGCCCGTCGGGATAGTCCGGGTCCGGGCGGGCGAATTCGCAGTACGCCTCGTCGAGCACCAGCAGAGCCGACTCCGGAGTCCCGGTGACGACGCGTTTCAGCTCGGCACCGGTGAGCATCACTCCGGTGGGGTTGCAGGGATTGGCGAGGAACACGAGTTTCGGGCCGGCCGCCAGTGCCTGGTCCCACGCGCCGGCATCGAACCCGAACCCGTCGGTGACCGGCACCTTTTCGACCCGCGCGCCCATCATGCGCGGGAAGATGTCGTGCAGGCTGAAGCCGGGCGCCTGGGTGACGACCAGGTCGCCGGGGTTGAGCACCGCCTGGCACAGCAGTTCGAGGATGTTCTCCGAGCCGTTGCCGAGCACGATCCGCTCGGGCGGCGCCCCGACGGTCCGCCCGATCGCCGCGGCCAGCCGTTTCCCGGTCGGGTCGGGGTAGCGGCTGGTGTCGGCGAGCCGCCGGTGCACCGCGACGGCGACCGCGGGCGAGGCGCCGAACGGGTTCTCGTTGTTCGACAGTTTGATGACGCGGGCGCCGCTGTCGCGTGCCACCTCGTCCGGGTCCGCGCCGGGGTCGTACGCGGGCAGGCCGGTCACCTCCCGGCGGAGCAGGGATTCGATCATGAACTCACTTCCGTGGTCAGGTGGCCGATCGGTGGTCTCTCCAGCCGGCCGACGCGCCGGAGGAAGGCGGCCAGCAGCATCCCGGCGGTCGCGGCGAGCCCCACGGTCTGCCCGATCCAGACGCCGTGGACGCCCCAGCCGGCGCTCACGCCCAGCAGCCAGCCGGCCGGCAACCCGATGAGCCAGTAGCCGATCAGGGAGATCCGGAACGGTCCGGCGGTGTCGCCGACGCCGCGCAGGATCCCGTTGCCGATGTTCTGGCCGGCGTCGAAGATCTGCATGACCGCGGCGATCAGCAGGCCCGACGCGGTCAGGGCGATGACGTCGGCGTTCGCGGCGTAGCCGGCGGAGAGGAACAGCCGCACGATCGTCTCCGGCATCAGGAGGTAGGGCACCGCCACGACCAGCGTCGCGATCACACCCCAGGCCAGACCCAGCAGACCGAGGCGGCGGGCCCGGGCGTGGGCGCCGGCGCCGACGGCGTCGCTGATGTGGATCGATGCCGCGTGCGAGATGCCCGCCGAGATCATGAAGACGATGTAGACGATCTGATTGAGTACGGTCTGCGCGGCCAGCGCCTCCACGCCGAGGGTGCCGACCAGCAGCGTGAGCACGCTGAAGAACCCGGCCTCCGAGGCGTAGGTGCCCGCGATCGGCAGCCCCAGGCGCCACACCGAGCCGACCGCCTCGGACGACCAGACCCCGCGAACGGACCCTTCGGTGTACGGACGGAGCGTGCCGTCCCGGCGGACGACCACGGCGAAGGCCAGGAAGGACAGCAGGAACACCGTGACGGTGGCGATCGCGACACCGAGGAAGCCGAACGCGGGCAGGCCCAGCTTGCCGTGGATCAGCACGTAGTTCAGGGCGATGGTGAGCCCGATGGACACGATCGTGATGGCCAGCAGCGGGCCGGGCCGCTTCAGCCCGGTGGTGAAGTGCCGCAGGTTCTGGAACCACAGGCACGGCAGCATCCCGGGCGCCAGGATCATCAGGAAGTCACCGGCCTTCGCGACGGCGGCCGGGTCCTGGCCCAGCAGGACCAGCAGCGGGCCGATCGACAGCAGCGCCACCCCGAAGACGGCACCGCCGGCGGTGGCCCAGAAGAAGCCGGCGAACAGCAGCTCGCGGATCCGCCGGTGGTCGCCGCGGGCGGCGGCCTCGGCGACCAGGTTGCCGACCCCGGTGACCAGGCCGGTCCCGGTGGTGCGCAGCTGGTTGAACAGGGTGATGGCCAGACCGGCGGCGGCGATCTCCAGTGCACCGAGCCGGCCGAGCATCACGATGTCCACGGTGGTCAGCGCGACGTAGGCGAAGTTGGTCAGGATCAGCGGGAAAGCGAGTGCGAGCAGGTTGCGGGAGTTCGTGATCCACCAGCCGGTCACCAGAACGTGACCCTCTCCCCGCGCCCGGCGGCCAGCGCCAGATCGGCGATGTACCGGCCGAGCGCGGCGTCGGTGACGGCCATACCGCTGTTGTAGGCGAACACCACGTCGCCGGGGTCCCGGCGGGCGGGGGCCCGGCCGAGGAGGATGTCCGGCAGTTCGGCGTCGACCGTGGGCAGGCTGCCGTCCGGTCCGCGCAGGTCGTCGCCGGTGGCATGCATCTGCGCGGTGTCGGTGGCGATCCGATGATCGGCGCCGTGACACACGTCGGCGTGCACGCCGTACCCGAGCAGCACGGCGATCGCACCCGGCTTCATCGACTCGCGGCGGACCTCCTCGCGTACGGACAGACCGGCGGCGCCGATCACGATGTCCGCCTCGCCGGCCGCCTTCTGCAGGTCCTCGACGATCTCCACGTCCCGGCCGCCGGCGCTGTCGCGGACGGCGCGCAGCCCGTCCGGGTAGGTGCCGTAGACCTGCAGCCGGTCGAGGCCGGGAAGCGCGGCGAGCAGCATCGGCAGTGCCGTCTGCCCCTGCACACCGGTGCCCACGACCAGCGCGCTGCGGGCGTCGGGACAGGCTTCGCGGGCGAACAGGGCGGTGGTGGCCGACGACCGCAGCGGTCCGAGTTTGACCACGTCCATCAGCGCGATCGGCGCGCCGGTGGTGTCGTCGCAGAGGAACACGAACGAGTGGAACCGGTAGCCGTCGCGGGCACGCCGCGGATCGAACTCGTACACGGCCTTGAAGCAGACGGTGTCGCTGGCGGCGTCGCGGGCCACCATCGAGTAGCTCAGCGACCGGTCGCCCGGCGCTTCGATGATCGTCTTGACCGGGTTGTCGGACCCGGTCTCGCGCAGTGCCCGGTAGGCCCGCTCGACGACCCCGAGCACCTGCCGGTGGTCGAGCGCGAGGCCTTCCTGCTGGCTCTGGGGTAGCAGCCACAACTGCCCCGGCGGGGCGTAACTGTGGGACATGAGAGGTGTCTCCTTGGTGGTGAGGCGGAAGTCAGAGCCCGTCCAGCCGCCAGCTCGGGGAGCGTCCGTCACCGCTTGTGCGCAGGACGACCTTCCGCGGCAACGGGATGTCGTGGAACGGTGATTCGTTGGAGTCCATCTGGTAGCCGGCGGTGTTCAGGTAGACCAGGTGGTCGCCGCGCCGTACCGGCCGGGGGAACGCGATCTTGCGCCAGGTCAGCATGTCGCTCTCCAGGCACGTGGAACCGGCGACGCATGCCGGGAACACCTCCGCGCCGGCGGGCCGGGCCGTCAGCAGTTCCGGGTCGGGCAGGTACTCGCTGCCGAACCACTGTTCGGACAGGCTGAAGCTGCTGCCGGCCACGGTGACGATCGCGTAGCCGTCGGTGTCGCTCCGGTCGTCGACCTGCTGGACCCGGAACAGGGTGAATCCGGCCTGGTCGAGCAGTGCCCGGCCGGGTTCGACGATGAACCGGATGCCGTCGCGGGCCGCGCGCCGCGCGAGACTCTCCCGGTCGTTCACCGGGTACGCCATGATGTCGCGCGCCGCTTCGACGGCCGGCTGTCCGCCGTACGGATAGAAGTCCTTGATCTCTTTGTTCGCGTGGTACCGGCCCGGTTCGTTGCGCTGGAGGAACTCGTCCCACCGGGACGGCTCGACGTACCGCACCGGCAGCCCTCCGCCGATGTCGACGATCTCCGCGGACGGTGAACCGCACCGCCGGGCGTGCACGCAGTGGTCGATCATCTCGTCGGCAGCCGCCGCGCGTTCCGCGGCGGAGTAGCCCGAGAGGTGGAAGGAGAACCCCCGCAAGGTGATGTCGCCGGCGAGTTCCCCGCAGAGGCCGACCGCGGCGCGAAGCTCTTCGGCGGCCATCCCGAACCGGCTCCGGGGCTGGCTGCGGGCCCGGGCCCGCAGCAGCACGCGGACCGTCGTGCCGGCCCGTCGCGCGGTGGCGGCCAGCCGGCGTGCCTCATCGAGGGAGTCGACCGCCACCAGGCATCCATGGTGGACGGCCAGGGCGTGCAGCGTGTCGTCCTTCTCGGGCCCGGAGACGCCGATCCGCTGTCCGGGCACACCGCCGGCCAGGGATCCGATCAGTTCGGGCGTGCTGGCGACGTCGACGCCGATCCCGAGCCGGGCGGCAGCCCGGACGTAGGCGTCCGCCTTGTTGGCCTTCTTGGCGAACAGGATGTCGACGACCGCGCCGGACCGGGTGAACGCTTCCCGGAGTGCGGTCACGTTGTCCTCGAACACCTCGGGCAGGACCACGTGCAACGGTGATCCGAGTCCGTCCACAAGGCTCTCCAGCAGGGCCGGATCGTTGTCGAGCAGCGCCGAGACGGCCGGATTTCGCAGAGCGGGGAGGGCGAGGGGAGGTTCGTTCATCGACACCCCATCTTCCTACATGGTGTTGACAATCATTTTCAAGAGGGGTTTCTGGCCGATCAGGACGGACTGCTACGCTCCGCCACATGAAAATGAAAACGAAAACCAGTGCTGTCTGGGTTACCGTTGCCGCGTTGTCCGTCCTGACCGGATGCGCCGGGACCGGAACCGCCAGGGGCACCACCGAGCAGGCGGCGGCCGGGGAGGCGCGAACGTCATACCCGCTCACCATGAAGAACTGCGGCACGGACCTGACCGTCGAGGCGGCGCCGAAACGAGCCGTCACCCTGAACCAGTCCGCGGCCGAGATCCTCATCCGGCTGGGCCTGGGCGACCGCGTCGCCGGCTCCGGTTACGAGATCGACAAGACCCCGGACGACATCGCCGCCGAGTACAAGAAGATCCCGATCCTGTCCGCGCCCGGCGCCGAGATCAAGCACGAGGCACTGCTGCAGGCCCAGCCCGACTTCGTGTACGGCTCGTTCGCGAGCATGTTCACCGCCGACCAGTCCGGCGACCGCGCCGAACTGCACAAGCTCGGCGTACCCACGTACCTCACCGAGTTCGACTGCACCTACCACGAGACCGTGGCGGACGCGGACTTCAAGCTGCTCTTCGAGGAATACCGCGACCTGGCCGCGATCTTCGACGTGCCGTCCGCCGGGGAGAAGCTGGTGGCCGAGCAGCAGGCCGTGATCGACAAGGCGCTGGCCGGCAAGAAGATCGAAGGCACCCCGAAGGTGATGTGGTTCTACTCCACCTACGCCGGAACCCCGTGGGCCGCCGGTCCCGGCGGCCTGCCGCAGCACATCTCCGAGCTCGTCGGCGTGAAGAACGTCTTCGACGACGCGAAGACCAAGTGGGCCGAGGTGAGCTGGGACGAGGTCGCCGCCCGCAACCCCGACGTGATCATCCTCGCCGACCTGACCCGCGGCGAACCCAACGACACCGCGCGGGAGAAGATCGCCCTGCTCAAGAAGGACCCGCTCACCAGCAGGCTGGACGCCGTCGCGAACGACCGGTTCGTCACCATCCCCGGCCGCTACATGGACCCGGGCCACGGCAGCGTGCAGGCGGTGCCCGCACTGGTCGACGGACTGGCCGCCCTCAGGTGAACAGCCGCGTCCTGCTCGGCCTGGCAACCGCCGGGCTGCTCGGTTCGATCGTCGGGGCGGCCATGTTCGGCACCGCGGACGTCGGGCCACTCGACGTCGTGTCCACGGTGCTGCGGCACGCCGGGCTCGGTGGGATCGCCCCCGCCGAGCCGCTGCCGAGACTGCTGGACGCGCTGATCTGGGAGTCACGGATCCCCCGCGTACTTCTGGGCGGCACCGTCGGCGTCGCCCTGGCGATCTCCGGCGCCGTCCTGCAGTCGGTCACCCGCAATCCCCTGGCCGACCCCTACCTGCTCGGTGTCTCCTCGGGCGCCTCCACCGGCGCGGTCGCCGTCCTCATGCTCGGCATCGGCGCGGGCAGCCTGTCCCTGTCGACCGGCGCGTTCGCCGGCGCGCTGGTCTCCTTCGGGGTGCTGCTGCTCCTGCTCGGTGGCGGCCGGGTCGCCAGCCCGGCCCGCGTGGTGCTCACCGGTGTGCTGGTGTCCCAGTTCTTCGCCGCCGTCACCTCGGTCGTGCTCATGGTCAGCGGCGACGCGAACTCCACCCGCGGCTTCACCTACTGGCTTCTCGGTTCCCTCGCCGGTGCCCGCTGGCAGCCGGTCATCGTCACCGGCGTGATCGTGCTGGCCGGCGCCGTGGCGGTCCAGTTCTTCGCCCCCGCGCTGGACGCCTTCACCTTCGGCTGGGACTCCGCCGCCGCCCTCGGCATCAACGTCACCGCCGCCCGCGTCCGGCTGATGGTCCTGACCGCCGTCATGACGGCGGCCGCGGTGGCGGCCTCCGGCGCGATCGGGTTCATCGGGCTGCTGGTCCCGCATGCCGTACGGATCATGGCCGGTCCCATGCATCGCACCCTGCTGCCCTTGTCCGCGATCGTCGGCGCGACGTTCCTCATCTGGGTGGACACGTTCGCGCGCACCGCGTTCACGCCCCACGAACTGCCGGCCGGTGTCATCACCGCGTTGCTCGGCGCGCCCGCCTTCGCGCTGGTCCTGCGCAGGGTGGTCGCCTGATGGGCCGCCTCACCGCGAGCGGCGTGTCCTGGTCGGCCCAGGGTCACCGCCTGCTCGACGACATCCACCTGGAGGCCGGCGACGGGCAGATCGTCGGGCTCCTCGGCCCCAACGGATCGGGCAAGACCACGCTGCTGCGCCTGCTGGCCGGGCTGCGCCGCCCGGACGCCGGGACCATCAGCTACGACGGCACCGATATCGCCTCCCTCGGCCGCCGCGCGCTCGCCCGCCGGCTCGCCGTCGTCGAACAGGACGTCTCCACCCACGATCACGTCACCGTCCGGCAGGTGGTCGAACTGGGCCGTACGCCCTTCCGGGGCCGCTTCGACGCGCTGACCGCCCACGATCAGAAGATCATCGACGATGCCCTGGAACGGACCGGTCTCGGCGGCAGCCGGCACCGCGACTGGCACACCCTGTCCGGCGGTGAGAAGCAGCGCACCCAACTCGCCCGCGCGCTGGCCCAGGAGCCCCGCGAGATCGTGCTCGACGAGCCCACCAACCATCTCGACATCCGTCACCAGCTCGAGCTCCTGCAACTGCTGGGCACCCTCGGCGTCACCTGCGTCGTCGCGCTGCACGACCTCAACCTCGCCGCCCGTTACTGCCACCACGTCGTCATGCTCGACGGCGGGCGGGTCGTCACCGCGGGACCGCCCGAGGCCGTGCTCACCCGCGACTTGATCGCCGCGGTCTACGGCGTCGACGTGCTGATCGACCGGGAACCCGCCACCGGCGCCGTCCGCATCACCTACCTGGGGTGCCGCTGACGACAGCGTGTGCCTCGGCGGAAGGACCCGGGCGCGTACCGTCCCGGACGTCTCGACCGTCATCGAAGTCTGTAGGTTTCCGGCATGACGGACGTTCGGCTGCAGCCCATGACCGATGACGAGTACAAGCCGTGGCGGGCCGACGCCGAGGCGCACTACGCGCACAGTGTCGCCGCCACGGGCCGGTCCGCGGAGGAGGCGGCCCGCACCGCCGCCGACACCTACGCACAGCTGCTTCCCGGTGAGATCGACACCCCGGACCACCATTTCTGGTACGCCTACGACGGCGACCGCCGGGTCGGCTTCCTCTGGATCAAGGTCACCCGCGACACCGCGTTCGTCTACAACGTCGCGGTCGAGGCGGACCTGCGCCGTCAGGGCTACGGCCGGGCGATCATGCTGGCGGCCGAGCGCTGGTGCCACGACAACGGGCTGAGCCGCATCGGCCTGCACGTGTTCGCCCACAACACCGGTGCCCGAGCCCTCTATGAACGGCTGGGCTTCGCCGAGACCGGCCGGAACATGGCCAAGAACCTGTAGCACCTGTTCCATGCAGACGATCAGGATGTTCGGATCGCCTGGCTGCTGCCGGCCGCAGGCGATCAACCGGTTCACCACGTAGCGCAGCTGAGTCGCGGTAACCGCGGCGGAGTCGTCGACGCGGCCGAGACGCGCCACACGTCCACCGCCAGAACGATCCGGCCGCCGGCGAAGCGCGGCACAGGCAACGCCGTCAACGCCCGGCGCAGCCGCCCTTGATCGATGCGACGCTGGTTGATCCCGTCATACAGCGCGCCGTGTCCGCGCCGGTGCTCGGCCGGCAACGTCAGATCCACCAACGCGCTGACCGGCCCGGTCCACGCACAACACCGCATCGGTCAGCTCGAACAACGCGTCCGACCGGGCGCTAGGGCATTGGTATAACTGCTCCGGATGCCGGCCGACATATTGATCGCTTCCGCCCGGTTAGTCACGACTGCAACAACGACGATCGATACGCTACGGACTTGGTCGCGAGCCGCCGAAGCGTCGCCACCTCATCGGACCGGGTAAGGCTGCGTCTCGCAAGGGCCCAAGCTGAGCCATCGGCGTCAGAGCCCGATCCAGAAGCGTTGCTTGCGTCCGACAGGTGTGTCGCGGACGTCCTCCAGTACTCCACCATGCTTCTCGATCACCCGTGCCGATGCGGCATTGTCCTCGTCGCAAGTGATGAGCACGGAGTCGAGGCGTCGTCGCCGAGCCGTGTCCAACACCTCAGTGAGCGCCCAGCTCGCCACGCCGCGACCCCGCGCAGATGGACGAACGCTGTAGCCGATATGGCCGGCCGCCTGCAGCAGGAAGTCGGTGAGCGCGTACCGCAACGAGATGGCACCCACGACTGTGCCCTCGGGACCGAGGATCCACCAGTACGCGGCATGCACCAAACCGGCAGCTGGCGGCAGGCTCTCGTCGCCTTCGCGTCGTAACCGCGCCACCCACTCGGCGAAACCAGCGGGAGAATCGAGGTCATCGCTGGGGCGCAGACCACTGCCAGGCTGGTGGACGCCGATGCCCCACTCGTCGCGCGACGCCAACCATGCTGCACGCAGCTCCGTCGTTGGGTTGATCAGCTTGAGCACGGCTAAGGATCACGACTTCAGGAAGGTTCATGCAACCCCAACCAAGTTTGGAAGGCGGGACCAGCGCCCCGCGTCACCGGCACCTTAGCGACTCAATGGGCTCGTCCGAAGCGCCACTGAGTTGGGCCGAAGGTTGAGGACAGGCCGGGTTCTCAGGCGACGGCTGCCAGCGCGGCGTGCGCGCCCCAGCGCCAGACGACACCCGCCTGACCGAAGCCCGCCTGCCGGGCCGCCGATCGATGCCAGTGCTCGGGCGGAGCGAACTCGGCCGGCGTCCGGCCGGCGAAGGTCGCCCGCCGCTCGTCCAGCAGGTCCTGCAGCGACTCCTGGCAGCGCAGCTCCTCCCACCATCGGTTCCAGGCCGGCCCCGCGACGGACGGATTCAGCCGGTCCGCGAACACGCCGAGCCCGCTCTCGGGCATCAGGTCGGCGACGATGAACAGTCCGCCGGGGCGCAGCACCGACCGCGCGGCCCGGTACACCGCACGCGCCGCCTCCGGTGCCAGGTAGTGCATGGTCATCACGACGGTGACCAGGTCGTACGGGCCGTCGGCGACGACCGTGCCGGACCAGGGTGACTCGAGGTCGCCGCGGTGGACGCGAATCCGGCCACCGGTCCCGGCGCGGGCGAGCGCGAGCAGCACCGGGTCCAGGTCGATCATGCCGACGTCGGCGTCCGGCCAGAAGCCGGCCATCCGTTCGGCGAAGACTCCGGGACCGCCGCCGAGGTCGAGAACCCGGCGCGGCACACCACCGGACAGGGCCTCGGCGACGACCGGCAGCGCGGCCTCGAAGCTCGCGGCACCGGGCAGGAAGCCGGCCATCATCTCGTCCCACGAACGGCGCCATCGGTCGACGGTCATGCGGTCGAGCGTGAGCGCGGCGGGCGGCGACTGGGACACGAGGGCCACTTTAACGGAATTCGTTTTCAATAAGGTGGAGGTGGTCAGCCCTCGGTGTCGAGCCGGATCAGCAGTTCGAGCAAGCGGTCGATCTCCTCGGCCGTGTTGTACGCGTGCACGCTGACCCGTACCGACGTGGTCCTCTCCCCCGCCTCGGCCTGGCAGTGACCGTCAGCGCGAACCATGAAACCGTCCGCCGCCAGGATGAACCCGAGATCGTTGGAACCGATCCGGTGATGCCGGAAGGTGACGATGCCGTGCCGCTGCTGCACCGGCGAGCCGGCCGCGAGACTGCGCTGGCATCCGAGGATCTCGTAGCCGGGCAGCCGTCGCAGGCCGTCGGTGAGCCGGGCAGCCAGCGCGACCGTCCAGCGGGCGATCCGGTCCGTACCGGCCTCGTCCAGCCAGTCCAGTGCGGCCGCCAGACTGACGATGCCGCTGGTGTTGGGCGTGCCGGCCCAGCCGCCCGGCTGGAACCGGGGACCGCGCCGGTTCGCGGCCCAGATCGCGCCGGTGCCGGGCAGTGCCATCGCCTTGTGGCCGGAGAAGACCAGGAAGTCGACGTCCAGTGCGGCAACCGACACCGGCAGGTGCCCGACGCTCTGGGCGGCGTCCACGCAGATCACCACGTCCGGGCCGGCCGCCGCGCGGATCCGGTGGAGGTTCATGTCGCCGCCGTAGACGTGGTGCACGTGCGTGACGGCGATGAACCGGGTCCGTTGGGTGACGATCGACGGGAGCAGCCGGTGGTCGTAGTCGCGGGCCGGGTCGTACGGCATCTCCCGGACGTGCACCGTGACGCCCTCACGGGCGAGCTGACCGGCCGCCTCACGCCACGGCACACTGTTGGCCGAGTGGTCGGCCGGCGGCACGATGATCTCGTCGCCGTCGCGGAGACACCGGACCAGCCAGTCCCGGGCGATCAACCGCAGGCCCTCGGTGGTCCCGCTGACGAAATGGACGCCGGAGCGGTCCGGTTCCGGATCGCCGAGGAACTCGCGGACCCGGTGCCGCGCCTGCTCGACGATCGCGGTCGTCCGGTTCGCCCACGGATACGTGCCCCGGCCGGCGTTGGCGTTGCCGCTGGTCAGATAGGTCATGACGGCGTCCAGGACGGCACGCGGCTTCTGTGAGGTGGCGGCGCTGTCCAGATAGGCCTGGCCGGGATGGGCGAGCAGGATCGGGAACTGCTCGCGCAGCCGGGACTGCCAGTCCCGCAGGTCGTCGGGGAACACCCGGTCAGTCCCGCACCAGTTCGGCGCCCGCGTCACGCCAGGCGATCACGCCGCCGGCCAGCGATCGGGCATCGGGGTGACCCATCCTGGTCAGCAGGGCCGCGTACCGGGCCGACTTCTCCCCCACCGGGCACACCAGCAGCACCGGCTGACGGCGGCTGAACGGCAGGCCGTCGTGCAGCATCTCGGCGAACCGGTCGTCGACGATGTTGATCGACCGGTCGATGTGCAGTGCCCGGTAGGCGAACGGGCTGCGCAGGTCCACCACCAGCGGACCGTCGGTGTCGATCCACTCCCGTGCCTCGGCCACGCCGACACTCCGCGCGCCCGCCAGGTCCTCGCCGGTGAGGTGGCGCACCGAGTTGGCCCGGGCCGGCTGCTGGAACAGGGTGGGACGCCGCTCCCGCAGGTAGCTCATGTAGCTCTCGACCCGGTCGCAGACGATGAACACCGCGGTCCGGCGCTCGGTCAGTTCGGCGTCGACACCGCGCAGGTAGCGCACCGCACCCTGGTAGGCGCCACCGCCGGTCGGCCCGGCCAGGGTTCCGCAGCGGCGTACCAGAGTGAGGAGGCCGTCGATCGCCTCGTCGGAGCTGACCGCCTCGATGGCGTCGTAGACGCCCGGATCGAACAGGCCGACCTCGTGCACCTCGTCGATGTCGCGGATACCCGGGATGAAGTCGGACTTCTCCGCGACCAGCCCGACCACGGTGACACCCGGGTCGTGCTCGCGCAGCACCCGGGCCACCCCGCTCGACGAGCCGGCGGTGCCGACGCAGGCGATGAAGTAGTCCGGCGCCCGGCCACCGAGGTCGGCGATGATCTCCGGGCCGGTGCCCCGTACGTGGGCCTCGACGTTGAGGTCGTTGAAGTACTGGTCGGTGTGCAGGTAGCCGGCACCGTCGGCGGACACCGCGTGGTACATCCGGGTGAGCGGGTCGTCGGTGTCGTCCGGGTCGAGGCATTCCGACCGGCCCGGCAGTTCGTCGATCTGCGCGCCGAGCAGCAGCAACAGGTCCTTGATCTCGGGTACCCGCATGCGGTTGGTGACACTGCGGAACGGCAGCCCGTGCATGCCGGCGATCACCGCCAGAGCCTTGGCCGTGTTGCCGCTGGACAGCTCGACCACGGTCTCGCCGCGTTCGGCGGCCGCGGCCAGGCGATGGCGGGACATGTTCCACGCGGCCCGGTCCTTGACCGAGCCGAACGGGTTGAACAACTCCATCTTCGCGTACAGGTCGATGTTGCGCAGGCCGTGCACAGCCGCGTCGATGCGCACCAGTGGCGTGTCGCCGATGACGTCGGTGACGCTGTCGTACCTCACCCGTTGATCTCCTCCCGGCCCGTGACGGGCCAGTACCGCTCGTCCAGGCACCACCGCCAGTCGTCGCCGGTCCGGAAGGCGGCAATCGTACGGGCGGTGGGCTGCATCAGCGCGTGGCCGGCGCTGAAATCCATCAGGTAACCGGCGGTGTTGACGAAGACCAGCAGGTCACCGACCCGAGGCAGTCGCGGCAGGAAGATCTTGCGCCGGGTCACGAAGTCGGCTTCCAGGCACAGATTCCCGGTCAGATACACACCGGCCGGTCCCTCAGGTCCGGGTTCGCCCCGGGAGACCAGCAGCGGATCCATCTGTACGCCGTGCTGCTCCAGTCCCAGGTCGGTGCCGTTGCCGGCGACCCGGACCAGCGTCTCGCCCCGCCCGTCGCCGCGGACCTCCTCGACGCGCAGCAGCACCGCCCCGCACTGGTCGAGCAGCGCCCGTCCCGGTTCGGTGTGCAGGTCGTACAGACTGTCGAGCAGCAGCGTCCCGAGCGGCCGCCGGTGCGCCGCCGAAGCGGTCCGCAGCAGCCGGTCGAGGTAGACGGGCCCGGCCACCGACCGGTGCGCCGGGTAGACGCTGAGCGCGCCGCGGAGGGTGCCCGCCTCGTTGCGCAGCCCGTAACCGTGCCCGTTCCAGGTCAGCGGGGGCCGCTTGCCGAGCACCGCGCCGGTCAGCTCGGTGGTCCACGCCTCCCACTGCTTCTCGTCGTCCAGATAGTTGATCCCGAATCCGCCGCCGATGTCGACGGCGCGCGGGCGTAGTCCACGCTGGACGGCCTCGTCCATGGCGTGCAGGCAGCCCTCCAGAGCGGCGGCCTTCTCGGGCAGCCCGGTGGTGTCGAGGTGGTAGGCGACGCCGTGCAGGTCGAGCTGGTCGCGATGCTTCTCGAGGGTGTCCCAGAGCGCGGCGGTGCCGGTTGCCGGGATGCCGAAGCGGCTGGCCCGCGACATCACGTTGGTCCCGGTGGTGACGAAGCCGGACAGCCGGGCCATCACCCGGACCCTCGGCAGGCCGTACGCGGTGACCAGCGCGGCCGTCTCGGCCAGCTCATCGATCGAGTCGGCGTTGACGATCACTCCGGTACGGGCGGCCAGCCACAGGTATTCGCGGCTCTTCGGCCCGGTCGCCATGATGCGCGCGGGTCCGAACCCCGCGCCGAGCGCGTGCTGCAGCTCGCCCAGCGACGCGACGTCGATGCCGGCGTCGGTGGCGGCGAGCGCCCGGGTCAGTGCCGCGGACCGGTTCGCCTTGTGTGCGAAGTAGACGCCGCCACTGAGGTGATGGGCCCGGTACACGTCCCGGAACTCGGCCACGTTGCGCGCGAGCCGGTCGGGCAGTACGAGGTTGACCGGTGAGCCGAGCGCGTCGACGACCTGATGGAGCCAGGCGGGATCGTCCAGCAGGGACCCGAGGTCGCCTTCGACACGCGGTCGCAGGAACGGAACCATTTCACCCCCGTGTCGACACCGGTTCAGCCCGAACGTAATCCATGAACCGGGCGGGGCCAAGAGGATGATCACCACATCGTGAGGCGGCGACTACTCTATGCAACGCTGTGCATATCGCCACACCTCTATATGCCCTCGCCCGGACCTCCTGACATTACAATGAAAATCGTTTCCAACAGAAGGCACGGCGCAACAGTTCCCACGTACGAGGAGACACCCGCGGGCCGCGCACCTCACGATCACATCCGGCCGGGCCGGGCGTCACCACCAGTAGTTGTCCTGCGGCCGGTACGGGGTCTCCAGCTCGATGATCTCGTCGTCGGTGAGTTTCAGGTCCAGGGCCGCGACGGCGTCCTGCAGGTGGTGCGGCTTGGTGGCGCCCACGATCGGACAGGAGACGACCGGTTTGGACAGCACCCAGGCCAGCGCGACCCTGGCCATCGGGACGCCGCGGCCCTCGGCGACCCTCTCGATCGCGTGCACCACCGGCTCGTCGGCGTCACGGTCGAACGCCGTGGCCACCCGGTCCGAGGCCGACCGTTCCGTCGCGTGGCCCCACGGCCGGGCGGCGCGCCCCTTCGCCAGCGGCGAGTACGGGGTCAGCCCGACACCCTGATCGAGGCACATCGGGATCATGTCCCGCTCCTCCTCCCGCTTGAGGACGTTGTATTGGTCCTGCATGGCCGCGAAGGCGGTCCACCCGTTCAGCACGGCGGCGTGCTGCAGCTTGGCGAACTGCCAGGCCCACATCGACGACGCGCCGAGGTAACGGACCTTGCCCGCCCGGACCAGGTCGTCGAGCGCCCGCATGGTCTCCTCGACCGGCGTCTCCGGGTCGAACCGGTGGACGTAGTAGACGTCGATGTAGTCGGTACCGAGGCGCCGCAGCGAGGCGTCGGCCTGCTCGAGGATCGCCCGGCGCGACAGGCCGCTGCCACCCGGTCCGTCGTGCATCCGCCCGCTGACCTTGGTGGCCAGCACGATGTCCTCCCGGCGGGCGAAGCGCCGGACGGCCCGCCCGACGAACTCCTCCGAGCTGCCGCCCTGGTAGACGTTGGCGGTGTCCCAGAAGTTCACACCCAGCTCGGCGGCCTGCCGGAAGAACGGCGCCGCAGCCTCCTCGCCGAGGGTCCACGAGTGCATGCCGGCCGCGGCATCGCCGTAACTCATGCACCCCAGCCCTACCCGGCTGACCCTCAGCCCGGTCCGTCCCAGTCTGGTGAACTCCACCTCAGCACCTCCGTCACGGCGCCACCAGCGTACGGCCCGGCCCGAGGCGCTCGTTGTAGGCGGCGACGACGTCGCGGGCCAGCGGATTCGACCGTGACAGCGAACCGCCGCCACCGGTGCTGCCGTGGATGGCGCGCGCACCTCCCGGTGCACCTGCATCGCCGCCTCCTCCTCCGCGGCGAGTTCGACCCGGTAGGTGTCGTACGGGCGCACCGCCTTGCGATCCCGGTCGGCGGCCAGCAACAGCCGGGACCTCCTGCCGCGGGGTGAGGCCTTCGATGACCCAGCGGTCCATCAGAAGGTCCGGACCTTCCACCTCGAGCGCGACGCGTCTGCGGTGCTGGCCGTCGAGGACGTAGCAGTGGCCGTCGGTGCGCCGGGAGACGATGAGGACCAGCATCAGGCCCGGGTCCCACATCCGTTTGAGGGTGGTGGCCCAGCCTCCCTGGAACTGCCGCTGCGCGTCGAGGCGAGGATCGACTTGCAACTGCGACACCGGGATCGCCCGGTGGTACTTCACGAGCCTGTTCTGAGGCATGGGTCGTTCCTTCCGGATGCGGTGCCGGTGGGATTCATGTCAGGTCGACGGTGCGCAGATAGCCGAGCCGGTGATAGGCGCCGGGATCGAGCGTGGCGACGACGCATCGGTACGACAGTGCGAGAAGCGCGGTGTGCGCGATCAGGTAGGCCGGCGACGAGACCGCGATGTGGCAACCGGCGTCGTCCACCGCGTCCACCAGCGCCGTCCCGACCGTCTGACTGTCCAGCCGGGCGTACGAGACGAGCACCTCAGCGTCGAGAATGACGTGCGGAAACGGAACCGCCGAAACACGGAACCGATGACCGGTCACTCCCTGTACGCGTCTGATTAATCCGTCGATCTGAGTCTCCTCCGGATCGGCTCTGCGAATCTCGCGCAGGCACGGAAGGAGGTTCTGGTAAATGCCGTCGAAGACTCTCCCGGTGGCGTGGTGTTCGCCGATGATGCGATTCGCCACCGTGGATCGCCAGCCATGTCCGTCGCTCACGGTCGGCGATGTCAAATACCGCCTCCGAAGAGCCGCAACCGCCACGGATTCGCTGGTCGCACCAAGTGGGACAAGCAGCTGTCGAGCGACATTCCCATCGGTCGGCGACGCTCGTCGCACACCATCGCACACCGGAGCTATTGCTACCCGCCTGACCTCTTTGACATCATTTTATTGCGCATTTTCTTGTCGGGAGCCTTCCCGGCATGCGTTTTCGTCCCGGCAGCACTGCCAGCATGTCGGAAATTGAAAGAAAAGAAGTTCGAGGCCTGTCCGGATAGTGGGACGGCAGACCGACACGCCCGACACGCCTACTCACCCGAACGGCCTTCGCGTGTCACTGCGCGGCATTGTTGAATGGCCGCCATGCCCAAGGTGAAGATCAGCCACGATGACCATGCGATGTTCACGGAAGCCGCGGCCTCGGCGGGCCTGACCGTCGGCGACTGGCTCGCCGCCACCGCCCGGAAGCACGCCACCGTCGCCCCGGACCGTCTGTGGTCCGACGTGATGGCGTGGCTCAGCCACGTCATCGCCTCCGACCAGCAGCGCGCCTACCTCGGCCGGGCCCGGATCGACACGATCGTCGGGAACACCGTCATCATCGCCGTGCCCGACTCGTACACCCGCGACATCATCGAGACGCGGCTGCGCGCGGTCATCGCCCAGACCCTTGCCGACCACCTGCGGCGCCCGGTTCAGATCGCCGTGATCATCGACTAGCGTCAGCGGCTTAGTCAGCGAACTTGTGAGTTTGCGGCTCTCCCGAGGGCGCAAGCTCACAAGATCGCGGCGCAGTCGGCAGGCGGGAGGACGGCGGTGGCGTGAGCCATGGGATGAGAGCCGTGGCGTGAGCCGTGGCCTACGCCCAGACGGCGCGGAGGCGGTCCGCCTCGGCGGCGGCCTGCGCGTAGCCGGCCTCGGCGGCCGGACGGCGGCGGGCCGGATCCAGCACGTTGGCGCCGATCGCGCGGACAGCGGCCGCGTCCGGTGACACCACGACACCGCGTACGTCCGCCCCGAGGCTCCTCAGCTGCACGTCCGGGCGCCCGGCACGCCGGGCCGAACGGACCGTCGGCGCCAGCACCGCCACCTGACGGCTGCCCTCGGCAAGGTCGGCGTTCGCGACCGAGCGCACACCGCCGTCGACGTAGCGGACCCCGCCGATCGTCACCGGCGGCCACACGAGCGGCACCGCACAGCTGGCGGCGACGGCGTCGACAAGCGAGACACCGCTGGAGGCGTCGAAAACCCGTACGACCCCGGTCTCCGCCTCGACCGCCACGATCCGCAACCGGACCGCCGGCCAGCCGCCGTCACCGATGCGGCGGGCGATCACCGCACGCCGTTCCGCCTCCGGGATCGTCCGGGTGCGCAGCGCCCGCCGGCCGAGCCAGGCGCGGCCCCGCACCGGATCGCCCGGCCAGAGACCGGCGACCGCGAAACCCAGCATCACCCCGGGACCGATGCGGGCGGACATCTCGCCGGTCGCATCGGCGAGCTGTGCTTCGAAGAGATCCCTCAGCGGTACGCCGGAAAGCACCTGTGCGGCCACCGAGGACCCGGCCGACGTACCGACGAACAGACCGGCGTCCGTCAGATCGACACCACGTTCGGCCAGGCCGTGCAGAAGCCCGATCTCCCAGGCGACACCGGTGACGCCGCCACCGCCAAGCACGAGAGCCTTCCCGTCAACACCCATGAATGAGATCCAAGCACGGGAACGCCGCGATGACAGCCACCGGAACGCTGATCGGTGGCCGGATGCGGCCGGTGCCGTCTTCGACCGCCCGGCACCCGGATCCGCCGTTTCGATCAGCCGGACCGGCCCGGCCAGCCGTCCCGGGGAGCGTGCACGGTCAGCGGTCCGCCTCCCGGCAGTTCCACCACGGTTCCGCCTGCGCCGTCCCGGATGAGGTCCCGGACGACGGCCACGACCTCCGACGGCGGGATCAGCGGGCCGGACCGGTCCCGTTCGGCTGCGCTCATGCGTTCCCACTGCGCGTGGGCGCGGTCCAGCCCGATCCAGTCCGGCACCACGCACATCACCCGCACCCCGTCGAGGGCGCCGAGGCTCGAGGTCAGCCGGATCAGACCGGCCTTGGCCGCCCCGTACTCGGGCGAACCGTAAGGATCGAAACCGACGCCCCCACTGGAGGCGACGTTGACGACCGCACCACCACCGTGGGCGCGCATCGGCTCCAGAACGAGCTGGGTGAGTCTCATCGGCGCGACGAGGTTCAGCTGGATCGTCGCGCCCCACTCGGCGGCGGTCGCCGCCGGGTACTGCCGCCCCGGAGTCCAGCCTCCCGCGTTGTTGACGAGCACCCGCGGGCCGCCGAGTTCGCGCGCGGCCGCCACGATCCGATCGAGATCGGCATCGTCACGCACATCGGCACGCACCGCGCGGGCCGGCACTCCGTACCCCTCCACCAGTGCGGCGCAGGTGTGCGCGGCCCGCTCGTCGACGTCGGCCACCACCACGCCGTACCCGGCCCCGGCCAGGCCGAGCGCGATCTCCCGGCCCAGTCCGCCGCCACCACCGGTGATGATGGCGATGTCCGTCATGGCCCGCTGGTACCCACCCGCCGGATGTCGCATACCGGCCGGCTGACCCCGCGCCTTGTCCGAGAATGGTCGGGGTGGAGAGAGGAGGCCACGGTGACGGCCATTCCGCAGGCGTACCCGCTGTGGTGCGCGACCCTGGACGGTGAGGACGTACGCGTCGGCCGCGTCTTCGGCTGGATGTCGGACCTGTTGTCGCCCGAGCCGGTCGCCGCCGAGAAGATCGCCGACTCGTCGGCGGCCACCGGTGCCGACGCCCGGTTCTCCCCGCTGGTGACGTGGGACCCGCCGCGCGGCGGGCTGGTGGCCGGCGGGCTGGTGCGGTGCGGCCGGGACGCGAGGAACCAGTTCGTGCCGCTGCGTTTCGGCGACACCCGCGAGGAGGCGATCGCGGCGGTGCGGACCACCCGGTAGCCCGACGCCGGCGGGTGTCTCCCCGCGATGGCACTCAAGGTGACCGACGTCTACTACGGACTCGAGTCGCCCGCGGACGGCGGGTCCTCGGTCGCTGCCGGCTGGCGGGTCAGTGCGGACCTGCCCTGGTACGTGCCGCCGACGATCGTGGGCGGGATCCGCCGGGCGGAGGTTCGTGACCAGTTCCGCCGGTACCGCGATCAGGCCCCGGACTCGGGTATGCGCAGCTGGGCCGCCACCCTGGCAGCCCTCCCCTGACCAGCTGGGCATCAGCGTTGTCTCGGCGGGTGTTTCCCGATCCGTTCTCGCCGGTAGCGTGAGCAGTGACCGACAGGCCAGGCCCTCCGCGTTCGTGCTGCCGTCACGGTGACGCCCGGCTGCCTCTTCACCACGAAGGAGACCGCCGATGTCCGAGACCGGCGTCATCCATGACATCGGGTACCAGCGGTACTCCGGTCCCCGGCTCGGCCGCGTCGCGATGCAGCGGGCCCTCTTCGTGCACGGGTTGCGCGCCGCCTTCGGGTCCGGCCGCTCCGCCAAGGCGAAGATCTTCCCCTGGCTCGTGGCCGCCATCATGTTGCTGGTCGCCGTCATCGTGGCGGCTGCCCGCTCGATCACCGGACAGGTCTTCTTCACCTACTTCCAGTACGCCGACCAGATGAGCTTGCTGATCATCTTCTTCGCGGCGATCGTCGCACCGCAGCTGGTCTCCCGCGACTTGCGGGCCGGAGTGCTGCCGCTCTACTTCAGCCGGCCGTTGCGGGCCGCCGACTACGTCATCGCCAAGGTCGCCGCCATGACGGCCGCGACCTGGCTGCTGCTCGGCGTACCGCAGTTCATCATGTTCCTCGGCGCCGCGTTCACCACCAAGACCGGCGTCCGCGGGGTGTTCAACGAGCTCGGGGATCTGCTGCCCGGCTGGGCCTACAGCCTGCTCTGGGCGGTGACGTTCGCCGCTGTCAGTCTGCTGGTCGCGTCGCTCACCGGGAAGCAGGCGTTCGCCGCCGGTGGCGTCGTGGCGGTCTTCATGATGACCATCCCGATCGTCGGCGTGCTGGCCTCGCTGCCGAACACCACCGCCAACAGCCTGTCCGGGCTGGCCAGCCCGACCTTCCTGATCGCAGGCGTCGGCGAGTGGCTCACCCGGGGGGAGAGCGAGCTGGACGTGGGCGTGGGCAGGTTCGGCCCGATCTACGGCATCGAGGCGGCGTGCCTGGTCACCGCTTGCTTGCTGCTCCTGCTCGCCCGCTACCGCAAGGTGTCCTCGCTGTGATCACCCCACCGCAACGCCGGTCACCCGGCTGACGCCAGCAGCCACGCTCCGGCATCGGTGCGCGACAGCTGGCCCGGGGTGGCTGATCAGATGAAGGTGAACAGGCGGTCCGGTACGGGCTGCGACCCGGTGCCGTCGAGACGGTGCATGCCGACCCGGAACCGGGCATCGGACGGGCTGGTGAAGGCCAGCTCGTGGAAGCCGTGTTCCGCGAAACAGTCCGCTACGCGGGCGCTCGCGTCCGGGCCGCCGTCGCCTCGGCCACGGGTCCAGATCACGATCCCGCCGGGCACCAGCAGGGACGGCAGGGCCGCGACGGTACGGCGTACGTCCGCGCCGGTGATGTTGCCGAAGACCCCGCAGGCCAGCAGCACGTGCGCGGGCGCGGTGTCGCGGTAGGTGTCCGCACGGCCCGCGTCCCCCGTGCGTACGTCCACGTCGGGCAGGTGAAGTTCGGCGGCCGTCTCCCGGGCCCGGCGCGCCAGCTCCGGATCGAGTTCGGCGAGCACCGCACGGACCGCCCGGCCCCGCGGGTGGCGTGCCAGGACGGGCAGCACGTCCCGGCCGTCACCGGCGCACATGCTGATCAGGCGGCGCTGACCGTCGGGGCCGGCCAGTGCCTCGGTCAACGCCCGCTCCAGGTACGCCCGGACGACCTCCAGCCGCCGCGCCAGTGAGGAACCGGCCGTGCCGTAATCCTCGTGCCAGCGGAGCCAGTCCTTCGCCATCCGGCCATCCTGGCAGACGCGGCACCACGACGCGGTCACGCGCCGAAGACGTACGCCACGGATCGCGCCGGTGTCCGGGAGTCACCTTCAGCGCCGCGCTGCCCGGTCGTCCAGATGTTCCAGCAGCTCGAAGGCGGCCCGCATGACGTCGCGGTGCCGCCACTCGGCCGCGCGGTACAGGCAGGCGATCAGGCCGCTGCGGTGGACCCGGCGGAAGTCGCCGTAGACGAACGCGTGCCGGGCCTTGGTCTCGTCGCGGGCGCCGTCGGTGAGGCCGAGATGCCATGCGGCGTACTCGGGCCAGCTGTGGGACTCCAGGTAGGTGTTGCCGGCCGCGGCGTTCGGCTGGACGTCTCCCCAGTCGCTGTCGAGTACGTACTGCCGGGCGTCGATGAGCCGCCGGGCGTGGGCGACCGCTGCCTTGTTCAACTGGTAGGACGCCATGGCCGCCGGGTACCCGCCGTCCTTTCCGGCGAAACGGCGGGTTGGGCGGAGCCGAGCCGGGGAATGCCGTGGGCGACCCGCCGCCGGCGGAGATGTCGAAGGAGATCGAGATGCGTGCTCTGCTGACCACCCTGGCCGTTTTCGCGGTGGTGCTGATTCTGCTCGGCCTGTTCCTGAAGGCCGTCAAGTGGTTGCTGATCATCGGCGTGCTCGCCCTGGCGGCGACGATCGTGCTCGGTGTGGTCAAGGGACGCCGGACGCTGCGGTAGTCCGCCCCGGTCTCGAGCAGACCGAGGCCGGGACTGCCGTCACTCGGCAGCCCCGGCCTCTGGTGCCCGTCGGTGGAGCTCAGCCCCAGTAACCGGTGGACCAGTCGTCGCTGGCCCAGAAGCGGCCGGTCCAGGTGCCGGCGGCCCAGAAGCGACCGTTCCAGGTGCGGCCGCTCCAGGCCGGGTCGGTCCAGCTGCTGGTGCCGCCCCAGGCGCCGCCCGCCCAGGTGGCCGGACCCCAGGTCTTGGAGGCGTACGAGGTGCCGGTCCAGCCGTCGGCGGCCATCCGGTGACCCATCCAGGTGCCGCCCGACCAGGCGGTCTCCGCCTTCGTCCGGGCCGCCCAGGCGGTCGTGTCGAAGGGGCCGAAGATCGACTTCTGACCGGTCAGGGTGACGTTGTTGGCGACCACGTGGCTGGAGCCGCGGGTGGCTTCGAGGGTGCCGCTGCCGTCGGAGTCTCCGCTCGTCCAGGTCTGGCCGGGGGTGGCCGCGAGTGCCATGTTGACATCGATCTGCTTGGCGCCCTGGCCGCCGGCGAGCAGCTTCGGCAGCCAGACGCCCTGCATGAGGACGCTCTTGAGCTGGCCCGGGGTGAGGGCCGGCCGCGCCTGCAGGACGAGAGCGGCGGCGGCCGCGGTGACGGCGGCGGCCTGTGAGGTGCCGCTGCCACGGAACAGGGTGTCTCCGACGCGGGCGGACGGGAAGCCGTTGTCGACGTTGGAGCCGGGAACACGCAGGGACGGGATGGAGGAGCCGGGGGCGAGCAGGTCGAGCGGGCGGCCGTTGGTGGACAGGTTGGTGAAGCTGGTCAGGGTGTCGTCGGCCGGGTCGGTGGTGCCGTTCGGGGCGGTCGCGCCGACGGAGAGGGCGTAGTAGTCGGCGGCGGGGTGGGTGAGCTTGCCGTAGCCGTTGCCCTGGTTCCCGGCGGCCGCGACCACCATGATGCCGGCCTTCCAGGCCTGTTGCACGGCCAGCGACAGCGGGTCGTTCCAGACCGTGGGGTTGCCGCCCGTGCCGTACGACAGGCTGATGACCTTGATCGGGTTCAACGGGTCATGGTTGCGGTTCTCGACCACCCAGTCGATCGCGGCGATCATCTGGGTGACGTCGACGGCGCCGTTCGCGGTGCCGACCTTGATGGAGGTGAGCTTGGCACCGGGGGCGATGCCCCTGGTCCCGGTGGCGGCGTCGTTGCCGATGATGATGCCGGCCATGTGCGTGCCGTGGCCGTAGGTGTCGAGGTAGCGCAGGCTGCCGCTCTGCGACTCGAAGGACAGGTCGGGGCCGTTGACGACCTGGGCTGCCGGGATACCGGGCACCGGGGCGACCCCGGTGTCGATCAGGGCAATGCCGACGCCCTTGCCGGTGAGGCTCCGGGCGGCCCCGGTATCGGCACCGATGGTGGTGCGTACCTGGGCGAGCGTGGTGGTCGCCGAGGTGGTGCCGCCGTTGCTGAGCCAGATCCCGGACCAGTCGTCGGCACCGAGTCCGGCTCTGGTCGGGGCGGCCTGCGCCGGGGCGGCTGCCGCCAGCGCGAGCGGGAGGACACCGGCGGCGATCGCGGCGGTGGCCATCCGCGCCCGGCGGCGCAGGGAGTTACGAGCACGCATGTAATGCGCCTCCTTGTGGGTCGTTCCGGGCGGAATTCACCCGGCTCGCCATCGAGAGTGGGGGCACAAGTCGGGAAAGTCATTAGTATCCGGATGGTTGCAGCGGGTCCGGCGCCTGATCAGAACCGGACGTCGGCTCGCGCGGTGGCCGCTCGGGCAGATTCCCGGAATTGTCTTCAGGACGGTGCCGTGCCCGTCGATGTGGGCTACCGGTCCAGGTCGAGCACCTGGTCGATGACCAGGTCCGGCGGCGCGGCCCGCCCGGCGGCCGCGAACGTCCGCTCACCCAGCGCCGACCGGGCCGACACCAGGACGGACTCGCGTTGCGGGCGGCTCTCCGGCGGTACCGGCAGCCGGAACCGTTCCCGCAGCGCGTCGGTGACGGCGAGCAGGCGTACGGCCAGTTCCGGCTCCCGGCCGACGATCAGTTCCGCCACGCTCTCCAGCGAGATGGTCAGGCCCTCGTGATCGCCGACCTCCTGCCGGCGCTGGATCGACTCCTGCAGGAGCCGCAGCGCCCCGGCAGCGTCGCCGGACGCGCTCGCCACCGTGCCCAGCTGGTGCAACGCCATCGCCTCACCGAACATGTCACCGAGGTCGCGGCTCAGCGCGAGGCTCTCGGTGAGTACGTCCCGGGCCTCGGGAAGCCGGTCCTGGGCACGCAGCACATCACCGAGCACCTCCAGGCCGAGCAGGATCCCGCCGCTGTTGCCGGCCGCCCGTTCCCGGGCCAGGCACTCGTTGATGTACTCGCCGGCCCGCTCGACGCGGCCGACGCGCAGCGACAGCTTGGCGAGGTTGCCGAGCGCCATCGCGGTCCCCCGGTCCTCGCCCAGCTCCTGCCAGATGGCCAGGCTCTGCCGGAAGTGCTCCTCGGCGTCCGGGTACCGCCCGGCGGCCAGGCGCGCGGCGCCGAGCACGTTGTGGGCCTGGGCGGTGGCCACCCGGTCGCCGGCCGCCCGGGCCAGTTCCAGGCCACGCAGCCCGAGATCGGTAGCGGTCAGGTGGTCGTCCTGGGTGGCGGCGAGAACGGCGGCCGGGTAGTACAGCCGCGCGTCGCCGGTGGCGGCGAGCACGCGGTCCATCCACTCGCGGCCCTCGCGGATGTGGCTGCCCTGCCGCCAGTACCGCCACAGGCCCAGGCAGATCCGGGCCGCACTGTCCGGGTCGCCCGCGCGCAGGGCCCGGTCGATCGCCGATCGCAGATTCGGATAGTCACGTTCCAGCCGGTCCGCCCAGTTCAGCTGTTCGGGCGACTCCATCCCGGCGGCGGCCCGCTCGGCGAACGAGGCGAAGTACGCGGCGTGCCGGGCTTCGGCGCGATCGTGCGGGTAGGCGGCGGCGCGCACCTCGGCGGCGTACGCCCGTACGGTCTCGAGCATCCGGTAGCGCCGGCCGTCATCGGTCATCTCCACCGTGAGCAGGCTCTTGGCGGCCAGCGTCGCCAGGACCCCGGCGAGGTCGACCGCACTTCCATCGGTACGGCACACCGCCGTGGCCGCCTCCACGCCGCAGCCCCCGGTGAACACCGACAGCGTGACCAGGATCCGCTGCTGGTCCTCGGTGAGCAGTTCCAGACTCCAGTCGATGGCCCCGCGCAGCGTCTGCTGACGTCGCGGCCGGTGCCGCGGGCCGTCGCCGAGAGCGGCCAGGCGACCGCCCAGGTCGGCCAGCAGCGCGGCCGGTTCGGCACGGTCGGCGCCGGCCGCCGCCAGTTCGATGGCCAGCGGCAGACCGTCGAGCAGCCGGCACAGCTCGACGACCGCGGGCAGGTTCGCGGGCGTCAGCTGGAAGTCCGGCCGCGCCGCGGTGGCGCGCTGCTCGAACAGGGCGACAGCCGGCGACCGCAGCCGCGCCTGGGTCACCCCGGCCACTCCGGCCGACAGTCCGCCGGGGTCGGGCACCCCGAGCGCCGGCACCCGGTAGATCTGCTCGCCGTAGAGTCCGAGCGCCTCCCGGCTGGTGACCAGCACGGTCACCGCGGGGGCCGCCGCGAGCACCTGCTCGACCAGCGGGGCGGTCTCGATGACGTGCTCGAAGTTGTCGAGCACCAGCAGCAGCCCGGCTCCGGACAGGTGGTCGAGCAGCGAGTCCAGCGGATCCTGTCCCGGTGACTCGTCCACCCGCAGGGCCCGCGCGACGGCCGCGATCACGAGATCCTCGCCGGTGCTGGTGTCCAGCGGGACGAAGACGGCCCCGTCGTCGAAGTCTGCGGCGGCCACCGCCGCGGCGGCGAGTGCGAGGCGGGTCTTGCCGATGCCGCCCATCCCGACCAGCGTCACCAGCCGGGAGGTGCGCAGCAGGCGGCTCACCTGGTCGCGCTCGTCGTCGCGGCCGATCAGCTGGGTCATCTGCGCGGGCAGGCGGGTCCGGCTGCGGTCGTTGCGCAACAGGGCCGGGTTGACGGTCCAGCCGCCGGTGCTGCTCGGAATGAGGCCGCCCCGATCGCGCAGCCGCTCGAGTTCGGCCGCGGC
Organism: Actinoplanes sp. NPDC023801; assembly: GCF_040639655.1. Taxonomy (NCBI): domain Bacteria; kingdom Bacillati; phylum Actinomycetota; class Actinomycetes; order Micromonosporales; family Micromonosporaceae; genus Actinoplanes; species Actinoplanes sp. NPDC023801. Next base: position 57,361 of record NZ_JBFAAI010000015.1, read on the forward strand.
CGGAGCGGGCAGGCCACCGCTCTGCCGGGCCAGCCAGGTGACCAGCGTCCGGCTCGGTTCGCCGCGCAGCACCGACCGCAGCCAGATCCGGATGACCGCCGGCGACCAGGCGTGCAGTTCGGTGCCGGCGAGTTCGGGCAGTGCGGGCGCCGGCACGGCAGAGGTGGTCGTCACCGCGTACACCACCCCGAAGACGGCCGGCTGCCGGTCGGCGGGGGCGGCGAGAACGGCGGCGACCACGTCCGCGACCAGGGGGGATGCCGCCGTGTCGGCGAGCAGCAGGGTGCGCTGCGGCTCCTCGGGCAACGTCAGCCGGCCGTCGGCTGTCACGTCGGCGACCGCGTAGCCGCGCAGACCGGCCAGGCGGCGGATCTCGTCGAGGAACCGGGTGTGCCCGGCGCCCGGCTGTCCCGTCACCCGCAGAGCACCGCGCCCGCCGGACTCCAGGCGGGTGAGGAACTCGTGCACCGTGGCCAGAGCGGCGTCGCGTTCCCACAGCCGCCCCGGCCCGGCCTCCTGCGCGACGTCGGTGTCATCGGCGACCGCACAGCCCCGGCCACGGCGCTTGGCCAGGAAGTTGCGGCGGTCGGCGCAGGCCAGCAGGGCGAGCTGGTCGGTGCCGTCGTCCGGGAACGCGGCCACCCCGAGGCTCACCGACAGGTGCAGGGGCGGGTCGCCGGGGAACTCGGCGGCCTTGACGGTGTCGATCAGGTGTACGGCCAGGCGTAGTCCGCCGGTGCGGCCGATGCCGGGCAACAGCACCACGAATTCGTCACCGCCGTAGCGGAACAGCACGTCGCCGTCACGCAGGGCGCCGGTCACGGTGGCGGCCAGTTCCCGCAGGACGTCGTCGCCGCGCAGGTGGCCGTACACATCGTTGACGGTCTTGAAGAAGTCGACGTCGAACAGCAGCAGCGCCAGCGTGCCACCGGTCCGGCCGGCGCGGGCGATCTCCTCGTCGATGCGCCGTTGCATGGCGGCGCGGCCCAGTGCGCCGGTCAGCGCATCGGCGAGGCCGGCGTCGACCGTGCCGCCGTCCACCCCCGCCATGATTCAACTCTACGGAGCAGCGTGCCTGATTCCGGCGGATTCGGGGCAGAACCGTGTCAGGGTGCCGCGCGCCGGGCCCGGTAGGCGGCGGCCTTGGCCCGGTTCTGGCAGTTCAGGCCGCAGAACCGGCGGGACGCGTTCCCGGCGCCTGAGCTCGCGGCCCGGCGGACGGCACCGGGCCACGAACATCACCCGAACGGCCAGGCCGGTACGGCTCCCCTGCGATTAGCGTCGTGTTGTGACCGGTACCAGACTGCGCCTCGTCCTCGCCGCGCTGGCCGTACTGCTCCTCGCGGGTGGCGGATCGTGGTGGTTCCTCCAGCGCGATCCGGAGCAGCCGGCACCGGTCGCCGAGCAGCCAGAGGCGCCGGACCAGCAGGCCCAGGAGGACGCGGTGGCGCTGATCCGCGGGCTGCCGGCCGCATTCGCCTCCGGTGACGTGACGAAGCTGTCCAGCGAATGGAAAGCCGAACGCCCCGACCTGGCGAAGGCGTTGCCCGCCGGGAGCACCGTGGAGCCGGACGAGAAGTCCTGGCACCGGTCCGGGAACCTCGCCTCGATGGACGCCGTCGCCACCGCGCCCGGCGAGAAGGCGCGGTCGTACTCGGTCGTCATGGTTCTCGAGGACGGGACGTGGCGGATCTCCGGGACCTACGCGAAGGCCGGCTCGTGAGGCGCCAGCTGCTCGCCCTGGCCGCCGCACTGCTCGTGACCGTGCCGGGTGGACTTGCCGCGGCCCCGGCGACGGCCGCGGCCCCCCACTGCGGGCAGGTACGGAGGGCGGCATTCGCCGACGGGGTCAAGGCAGCGAAGCCGCACGCCGACGGCAAGTACACGCCGATCATCCTGGTGCACGGGTTCATCAGCGACCCGGGCATGTGGGCCAAGAAGGTCGAGCACACGGTGCGATCCCTCGACAAGCCCAAGGTGGATCGCAGCATCCTGGGCAACCTGCAGGCGCTACCGGGTGCGGCCGTGTACACCGTCGACTACTCCGCCACGGCCCGCCGCTGGTTCGCCGACCCCGGCGGAGGCGGGGAGGCGTTCCTGAAGGTCAGTGACTGCGTGGCCGGGGATCCGGCATTCGCGGGACATCCCGCCGTGGTGGTGGGGCACTCGATGGGTGGGCTCATCGCGCGGTGGGCCGACGCGCCGGGAGCCGCGGAGCGGCGCAAGGCGACCGGGCTGGTGATCACGATCGGAACACCGTACGAGGGATCATGGCTCTCCGCTCTCGGCAACGGGGCAGGCGGCCGCGCGCGGGACCTGCTGTTCCTGGCGGAGAGCGCCTGCGGCGACAACCGGTTCACCTCTGCCGAACCCTGCCGCTGGCTGCGCGACGCCCGGGAGTTCCTGGCGACCACGAAGGCGTTCGTACCGGGCAGCCCCGAGCTGCGGAAACTGTCGAAATGGCCGTCCGGCGTACGAGTCGAGACGCTGACGAGCAGCGCGGTGGTTTCCGGTGTGGCCGGCCTGTTCCGGCTCGGCGGCGGCTCCGTCGACCTGGGTGACATCGTCGTCGGCCGGGCGTCGGCCACCGCCGGCGACCATCCGCAGAGGATCGCTGAATGCCGGTACACGGCGGACAGCCTGAGGGTCGGCGCCAACACCGTGCTGGAGAGATTCGGCAGGCGCCTTGACAGCAACACCGACATCCCGGTGTGGCTGGGGCTGCTCGGTTCCTGCCTCCACATCCACGAGGCCAACCTGCTGGAACACAGCGCGGAGATCCTGGGGGCGGTCGCCGAGGAGCTGCGCCGGTACGACCCGGCGCCGCTGCCGGCATCCGCCGAGCTGCGCCGGCAGGGCGCCTGCCGGGCGGCGTGCCGGATCACCGGTCACGTGTCGTTCGTCCACCCGTCCTGGGGGCAGGTCATCCTGATCACCACGCTGGCGGCCGGCGACGAGGTACGGGAGGCGAACATCGTGGTCACCGACGCCTCACGTACCGTCCGCTGGCACCACTTCGGCGGCGACTGGTTCGAGCTGTCCATCGCGAAGCCCGCGCCCGACCGGGCCGGCAACTACTTCCTCGACTACAACCCCGGCCGCTACAACGGGGTGATCGTGCTGCGCCCGAGGACCGGTGGCTTCGACGACTTCACGACGATGCCACCGGAGGACGACTACGTGGCGCCGTTCTACTACGCCGAGCACCGGGATGTGGACGGCGACGGCACCCTGGAGATCGAGAAGTTCGAGAACGACTGCGACCCCTCCTGCGCGGAGGGCACGATCACCACCTCGATCCACCGCTGGACCGGCCGCGGCTACCAGCCGTGACACGGCAACGAGGTCACGAGCGTGTCGCGGCGAAGTGCGGCTCGGCGGCCTCGAGTCGCGGCGCCGGCACGTTCAGCCGGCGCGCTTCGGCGAGGGTGTCCCGGCAGACGGCGCGCAACTCCTCGGGATTGGCGTGGGCCTCCGTCACCCGCCGCATCGGCGGGAAGTGACCGAAGAGCCAGGCCAGCACCGGCGCGGTCAGCCACACCGGAGCGGTGAACGGCCGCATTTCGCCCTGGTGGCGTCGCGGGTCGACGCCGCGGGCCTCGAGCAGCGGCAGGAGCTCGCGGGTGGCGAGGACCGCCTCCCGAACGCTGCCCGGCTTGCCGGCCAGTGCGGCCAGGGAGCCCAGTTTCAGGCTCTGCGTGTGCAGGCCGGCGTTCTGGATGAAGTGGACGAACAGCCAGCCGCGGAAGTCGTCGGTCTCCCGGAGCCGGAACCCGGCGTCGCGGAACACCGTGCGCACGGCCTTCGCCCGTTCGTCCGGTGGTCCGCCGAGGGTGCCGAGGAACACCATGGGCAGCAGAGCCGCCCGAAGCACACCGTTGTCATCGAATCCGCCGCCCGCGCCAGGGAACCCCCAGGTCACCTGCCCGGCGGGCAGCGCGTCGACGGCGGCCGAGGGCTCCACCCACAGGTTGTTGAAGATCAGCACGGTCGCCGCACCCACGCGCGGCCCGAGGAACGACATCGCCTCGGCGAAGTGGTAGTGCTGGACGCTCACCACGATCAGGTCGAAGTCGTGGTCCGGCTCGAGCGTCTCGCGGTAGCGCACCGGCCATCTCTCGGTGACCTGCCGCCCGCGTAACCGGCGCCGCGCATCGAGCAGGTCCAGGTCGATCGTGTTCCCGTACTCCGCGGCCCGGCCGGGACGCACGAAGAACTCGATCTCGTGCCCGGCCTGCTCCAGTGCCCACCCGTAGGCCGCGGCGATGACGCCCCGGCCGAACATCAGGATCCGCATGCCCACCCCTATAATTGGAGATCGTCTCCACTTACAAGATATGGAGACAGTTTCCGTTTGTCAAAGGAGGCGCCGGGTGACCACTGGCAAACCGTTGCGCGCCGATGCCCGGCGCAACCGTGACGCCCTGCTCGCCAAGGCCCGTGAGCTGTTCGCCGACGGCTGCTTCGACATGCGTTTCGACGACTTCGCGCGGCTCGCCGGGGTGGGCACCGGCACCCTCTACCGGCACTTCCCCACCCGCGAGGCACTTGCCGAGGCGGTCTACCGCTCCGAACTCGACGCGATGTGCGCCCGTGGCCGCGAGCTGCGGGACACTCTGCCCGCGGCGAAGGCGCTCGCGGCCTTCCTGCGCGACCTGGTCGACCATCTGGAAGCCCATCAGGGCCTGGCCCGTACGCTCGCCACCCTCATGGCCGCGCAGTCGGGCCCACTCGCCGAGGGCGGTCGTGAGCTGAGCCAGGTCATCGCCGGCCTGCTCGCCGCGGGCGTCGAGGAGGGCAGCATCCGCGACGACGTGGGAGTCGGCGCCGTCATGATGGCTCTGCAGGGCATCTGTACGGCCTGCGGCCGGCCGGGCTCGCGAGCCGACGCCGACGGTACCGTCACCCTGGTGCTCGACGGGCTCCGCTCCCCGGCGCCGCCGCTCAGCGGTGGCGGTTGAGCAAGGCCCTCGCGACCACGGCGACGTGGGGCAGATGATCGACCGTGACCAGTCGCGCGGCGCCGCCCGGCCCGCGAACCCCCACCGCGAAGCCGCCGCCGGGAACGACCGCCACGGCCGCGAACTCGCCGGGCACCGGACGGTCGACGACGATCACCGAGCGGCCGGGGCCCGCCAGTTCGGCCGGCGGCAGCGCGACGCCGGGCAGGCCGACGTCCGCGCTGGACATCACCACCACCGCGGTGTCGTGGGCGGCGACGACATCACGCAGGCGGCCCAGCGCGGCGGCGATGTCGTCCGCGGTGGCCACCGACGGAGCCGCCACGGCCGCGGCGCAGTCGTAGGCGCTGCCGGTCGTCTCGTGGAAGCCGGGCCGGGGCGGGCGCAGCATGCCGGCGGCCGTCATGTCGTACCGATGGGGCTGCTCGATGCCTCCGGGGCGGCCGAAGAACCAGCCCTGGCCCCAGCGTGCGCCGAGGAGCCGCGCGGTCGCCAGGTCGTCGGCGGTTTCGATGCCCTCGGCGATGACCAGCGCGCCGGTACGTTCGGCTTCGGCACGCACGACCGCACAGACGGTGCGGGTGTGCTCGCTGCCGGGGTCGCGCAGCAGGCTCATGTCGAGCTTGATGACCTCCGGCTCGATCAGCGGCAGGAACGCCAGTGACATCGGATCGACGCCGACGTCGTCGAGGGCCAGGCCGTTGCCCCAGTCCTGGGTTCGTCCGGCGATGCGCAGCATGCTGCCGGGCACTGCGGGCAGAGCGCGTTCGGTGAACTCGACGACCTGGCGGAACGGCAGGCCGCCGGAGACGAGTTCGACGAGCCGCGGGGACAGCGGCTGGTCGAGGACCGCCGGTTCGGCGTTGGTGAACAGCAGCGGCGGCGGCTGCGGGGCCGCGATCGCCAGCTCGAGGGAACGTTCCGAGCAGAGCAGGTCCAGGTCGCCGAGGCAGCCGGCCTCCCGGGCGGCCGCGAAGAGGCGATCGGGGTATTCCAGGCCGGTGCCGGCCGGGCCGCGGGCGAGAGCCTCCAGGCCGACCACCCGGCGGGTGGCGAGATCGACGATGGGCTGGAACAGCGGCTGCACCAGCCGGCCGGACAGCACCTGGTCGATGGTGGCGCCGGCGGGAGCCACCATGGGGGCGTACACGGCTCGGTTCATCGTCGCTCCTGTGCCGGCGGGATCTGGGCGCTCCCCTATCGGCGGGCCGGTCCGGGGTTCAAGAGTTCCCGGGCCACTACCGGCCGCATGGCCCTCACCGACTCGCCCCGGATCGGCGACCACCACCGGCAGCCCGGCCGCCTCCGGGCGGGAAACCGGCTTTGAAGCAACAGCTTAAATTGGTGATCGTGGGCCCGAACACCTCGCCGGCTGGATCCCCGGCAGCGATCTCGCCATGGTCGCAGGTCGCGGCCCTGGTCGCACTGATGACCGTGGTCGTCGGCGCCCTGCTGACCGCCTTCGCCTGGCCCACCGCCCAGTCCGCGGTGCACGACGTGCCGATCGCCTTGGCCGGGCCGGCACCCGCGGTCGAGCAGGTCGTTACCGCGCCGGGGCAACGCCGGCCGGGCTCGTTCGGCATCATCCGGGTGACCGGTACCGCAGCGGCCGAGGCTGCCATGCTCGACCGCGAGGTGGACGAGGCGATCGACGTAAGCACCGGTAAGACGCATGTCCTCCCCGCCTCGGCGGCCAGCCTCGTCGTCGCGCAGACCCCGCGGCAGATCGCCACGGCGCCGGGGCAGGCCACCGGCAGCACGCCGGCGACGACGGTGCCCGTGCCTGACATCACCGCCAGGCCCACCGACGGCCCGCGCGGCGCCGGCCTGGCCGCCGCGGCGCTGCCATTGGTGGCCGGTATCGCCGCCACAAGCCTGCTGACGCTGCGCGTCCGCGATGTCAACGGCCGGAGGGCCGGGGCGCTGACCCAGGTGGCCGGGGCGCTGACCTTCGCCGGGACCGGCGGGTTTGCCATTGCCGCCATCATGGAGGTCTCGCTTCATTCGATCACCGGCGACTACCTCACCGACGCCGGAATCCTGGCACTTGCCCTTGCCGCCCTCGCCGTGACGTTTCTCGGCTTCCGCGCCCTGGAGAAGGCTGAAACCGTTCAGAAGAAGGATGAGGCAGGGGACGACGAGGCCCAGATCGTCCGGGCACTCGGGCAGCCGCCGGAGCCCGTCGCGATCCGGGTCGCGCTGAAGTGGCGACATCTCGACGAGCCATGGCGGGGATGGCTGCGGCGCTCGGGTGCCGGGGTGGACCTGTTCAACCGGTGGAACGAATCGAGCGAACACGTCGCGCTGCTCGGCGAGGACGCTTATCGGGAACAGTTGGTCCAGGTGCTCTCCCGGGTGGTTCCGCGTGACTGTGCAGCCTCCGGATTCGGCTGCACCCGGCGGATCGACCGGCGCTGCCGGGAGCCGGAGACCTGCTCGCAGGATCCTTCCGGGGATGCCGGCGAAGCCGTCCACCGGGAAGGCCCTCTGCCCGGTGGGTGTGACCACTATTACGGCTGGCGGGGCGATGAGGATCCACTGAGGGTTCGCTTCAGCGCCGGCAATCGGCATCGCGCGGTGGAGTGGGACGGACGGATCTGGATCGACGGAGTTCCCATTGCCGAGGACCACATCCTCGACGAGTACGGGGATTGGCTCGACGACCGGTTCTTCGTGACCTCCGCGCGGACATTCGACGAGGCTTCCACGACCCGGTCGGTGATCGTGCACGACGCCGACCGGGGATCGACGGTGATCGTAGTGCCCACGGTTCATGAGAAATGGACGAAGCCGACGGTGGTGCGGGACGGCGGCGTGCTACTGGTATACCCGGACCGGACGGGCGGTGCGCCGGCCCGAACTTTGCCGGTTCACCGGTAGTTTGCTGACTTCGCACCGGTGTGTCGAACGCTCCCACCGCACCTTCCCCGACGGCTGGGCCTCAACCGACCCCACACCGCCATCGGCAACCGGACACCCATCACCAGGTTGAGCAACCTGGCTGGGCATCACAGCCAGCCGGGTCGGACCGCGGGCCGCGGGTTGCGGCATCATCGTCGGATGACGGCGCAACCTCTGGCGCTGCGCGACGCACTGGAACAATGCGCCGACGCGGCCGACAAAGTCGGTTTCACTTTGCTCGACGGCCGGGAGTTCCTCGGCTGGGTCGCCGATCTGGACGGCGAACGAGCGTTGCTGATGTGGGCATCGAGCCCGATGCACGCCATGTCGACCAACGGCGCCGAGTGGAATCCGGACGACGAGTGGGTGCCGTTGAGCGCGATCGATGCCGGCACCGTCGCCCGCCGCGACAAGGCGTCCCGGCGATGGGTACCGCTCTGCTGACGCCTCGCCGCTCATCGACGGCCCGTGGGCCCACCAGCCCTCCGGTCTGTTCACGTGAACGCCGCGCCCCTGAGGCCGATCGTCGCCGTGCACGGTGACTAGCTCCCACCTGCCCCGGGCTTCCAGGCCGGACAGCACACGGATCGCGTTGTGGCGGTTCCCACGGCGGTTCGGCGGTGAAGACCGGCGCAGCCGGGAACGGGTCAGGGCGTCCACCCGTCCCAGAAAGCATGACGAGAAGATTCGAGCGCATCCTCATGATGACGGCTGTCGCTTCGGTGATCTTCATCCTGCCGATCGTGATATCCGTGTTGAGCCGGCCGACTGCGGGATGCGCGTGCAGCAGCTCACCCGACCTGACGCCGGCGGGCCAGACCGCCGCCCGGTTCGCGGGCCTGGTCCGCGCCGGTGACTCGGCCGGTGCCTGGGCTCTGCTGACCGATGATGCGCAGAAGCGTTACGGCAATCCGGCGCGGTTCGGGCCGGTGTTGGAGCGGCTTGCTGCCGCAGACCGGCAGGCGGCGGGCGAATGGCACATCGTTTCCGATCACTATGCCGGTGGTGTCCCGCGCGACGTGGTGCTCGCCCGGTATACCGGCCCACAACACTTGTTCGCCGTCGTCGTGGTGCGGTTCTCGTGGAACCGGCCGGATGCGAACCGGGTCGACCCAGAGCCGCCCGGCCCGACCGTGCGAGTGACTGGTAACGGCACGGCCGGGCTTCAGGTCACCGGTGTCGACCCGCACGAACTTCCGCGGTTCCTGCTGGTGAACCCGGCGGGGGAAGCCCGGAAGCTGGTTTCCAGCCAGGCGCCAGAGGGCGGCCACCGGCTGACGGTGCCGGATGGTGCCCGCTCAGGACATGCTCTGCTGGCTGTCGCGATGCCGTCCGTCTCCGGGTGGAGCGTCGCCGCAGTGCCGATCATGCCGGGCACGGGTGGCAGAGACGCTGATGGCCGTCACCGTGCAGCGTTGCCCACGGGCGCGGCTGAGCCAGGGCGTACACCAGACGCAACGCCGGGAACAGCGGGAACCGAACGCGGGCGGTGAGCCAGGCGCGGGCGAACGACCGGGACCGTCCGGAATGACGCCGGTAGGTCCGCCCGGTCATCAGCACGTACTCACGGCAGGCGCCGAACCGGTTGGCGATCCGCCGCGCCGACGTACCGGCCCGCATCCCGGCCGCACGGGCTCCGGGACCTTCCTCGACGGTCAGTCGTCGCCGGCGAGGATCGCGCCGGTCACCGCGTCGACGTCGACCTTGCGTTCGTCACCGGCCAGCCGGAATTCCATCTCCCAGATCGGCCCGCCGGCCCGCTCGTCGAGTTCGGCCTCGAGCACCCGGGCGCCGGGGAACCGGCGTACGACGATGTCGGCCGCCTGCACGGCGTTGACCGGGCGCGGGCCGAAGCGTGCGTCGAGGTCCGGGTCGATCTCGATCTCGAACCCGGCGCGGGAACCGGTACGTTCCACCCGGTCGCCGGCCGTCGCCAGGGCGGTTCCCATGGCCAGGGGCACGACGACGCCGGCCGTCGTCACCGCGATCAACAAACTTCTGCGCATGGCTTCCTCCTACGATTTCCGATGACGTCCGGCAGTACGTGCCAGGGGACGCCGGCGGCTCGGCACCGGCGGAACCCTGGCGGCGCCCTGGCAGATTCCTGGATCTCGGGTACGGCCCGCCCGGGGAGACCGGGACTTTCAGCCGGGCACGACCAGGCGGAAGCCGACGCCGCGCCGGTTCTCGATCCACCGCGGATCGCCGAGCTTGCGGCGCAGCGTGGCGACATGGAAGTCAAGCGTCTTGCCCGGTCCGAAGAAGTTCGGCTCCCACACCGTCTCGAGGATCCGGCGCCGGTCCACGACCGCGCCCGGATCGGCCGCGAGCAGCACGAGCAGCTGGTACTCCTTCGGCGTCAAGGCCAGCGGCGTGCCGGAAAGGAAGGCCTCACGGGTCCGATCGTCGATCGTCAGCGGCCCCAGTGCCGTGGTCGGCGCCGGCTCACGCGGCGGGGCCGGACGCATACGGCGTCCGACGGCCCGCATCCGGGCGACGAGTTCGCGGGTGCTGAACGGTTTGGGCAGGTAGTCGTCGGCGCCGATCTCGAGGCCCAGGACCCGGTCGGTCTCGTCGCCACGGGCGGTCAGCATGATGATCGGAACGTCACTGACCTGCCGCAGCCGCCGGCACACGTCGATGCCGTCGATGTCGGGCAGGCCGAGGTCGAGCAGGACGAAGTCACCGGGCGGTGCGCTCAACGCCTCCGCGCCGGTGCCGACCCGGTCGGTACGGATGCCGTATCGGCTCAGCCCTTCGGCGAGCGGCTCGGCTATCGAATCGTCGTCCTCCACCAGCAGAACCCGCACTGTGCCTCCCTGAGCAGCGGAAATTCCGGCGCCTACGGATACGGGCCGACGTGCCGCACGGTTGAACCGGTCCGGCGTGAACCCACGTACCGATGCCTGTGATCCGCCGCCTGCTGCTGACCTACCTGTCGCTGGCCCTGGCTGTCCTGGCCGGGCTGGCGTTGCCGTTCGGCTACGTCTACCAGCGCGGCGAGCAGCAGCACGCGCTCGCCCAGCTGGAACACGACGCGGAGACCCTGGCCGCCTTCATCGACACCGCGCTGCGGACCCGGCACGACGACGAGATCGGATCGCTGGTCCGGGACGCCGCCCGGCGGTGGTCGGCGCGTATCGACCTGGTTGACGCCGCCGGGCGCACCGTGGTCACCACCCGCGACGACGGCACCGGCGCTCCCGATCTGACCGGGGTGCTGGTCAGTCACACCCCGGTGTTCAGCGGCATCGGCGGCGGGCGGATGTCGGTGGCCGTACCGGTTCATCCCGGACGACCGTCGCAGGGAGCGCTGCAGGTGAGCGTGTCCAGCAGTCCCGTGACGGCTCGCGTCCACCAGTTCCGGGGTGTGCTGGCCGGCGTCGGGGTGGTGGTGCTGCTGTGCGCGACGCTGATCGCGCTGGCGCTGGCCCGGTGGATCGGGCGTCCGGTCGGGGAGCTGGAGCGTGCCACTCGCCGGCTCGCCGAGGGCTCCACCATCCCGGCGTCCACCACCTCGGGTCCGCCCGAGCTTCGCCGGCTGGCCACCATCTTCAACACCACGGCGGTACGCCTGAACGAGCTCATCGCCGCGCAGCGCTCGTTCGTCGGTCACGCCTCGCACCAGCTCAAGACGCCACTGACCGCCCTGAGGTTGCGGCTGGAGAATCTGGAACGGGACGTCGCCGCGGGCGGTGAGGCCAATCTGCGGGCGGCGCTGGCCGAGACGGACCGGCTGGCCACGCTGGTGGACACCCTGCTGGCGATGACGCGCGGCGAACACGGGACGACGCCTGCCGAACGCGTGCCGATCGGTACGACAGTGGCGGCGCGGGCCGCCGCCTGGACTCCGGTGGCCGAGGAGCGCGGGGTCACGCTGTCGGTGCGGGCAGCGGGCGAGGTGACAGCGCACGTGGTTCCCGGCGGGCTGGAACAGATCCTCGACAACCTGATCGCCAACGCGCTCGACGCCGCTTCCCCCGGCAGTGGCGTCGTGGTGACCTGGGACAGCGACGGCACGACGGCCGAACTGCATGTCATCGACGCCGGGCCGGGGCTCAGCGACGAGCAGCGCAAGCAGGCGTTGCAGCCGTTCTGGCGGGCTCCCGGCGCCCGCAGGGGCGGCACCGGTCTGGGCCTGGCGCTGGCCGGCAAACTCGCCGAGGCCAGCGGCGGCCGGGTCCGTCTCGACGCGGCCGAGCCGACCGGGATCGACGCCGTGGTGGCTCTGCCCGCGGCGGCACCGGATCAGTCCGTGGTGAGGGTGAAGGAGGTCTCCTCGACGTAGCCGGCACCGGTCTGGGCCGGTACGAGCGCGAAGTGGTCGTTCTGCACCCGGACGAACCGGTCCGAGTAGTTGGACGAGGTGAGGCGGACCGTGCCGGGTTCCGCGCCGCGCTGGGCGCAGAAGGTGGCGTCCTGCCGGAACAGCTGCCGGTCCTCCGCCCGGCTGACCACGATCCGGAACGACGAATGCCGGACGTAGCGGCCGTCCGCGGTGCGCAGTGAGACGCAGGCCGGGTCCGCCATTCCCGGCTGCAGGATGAACCGGGTTCCCGCGCCGCCGGTCGTGGTCACCAGGTCCTCGCCGTTGAGAGTGACGACGGTGCCGGGCCGTCCGGCGGGGCGGATGACGACACGGCCGGCCGGAAGCAGGGTGGGCGCGGCAGCCGACGGCGGCGGTGCGGAGGGAGGGGAACTGGGGGTCTGGCGTACCACCGGCGCCGTGGACGATCGATCCGGTGAGCCGCTGGGCAGGGTCAGATACACCCCACCGGAGACGGTGGCACCGACCGCCACGACCGCTGCCACCTTGACGCCGGCGAGGTGGGTCAGCCATCCGCCCGCACCGGCTCCGGCCGTGTTGGCGGCTCCGGCGGCCGTCGCGGGATCGCCGATCGGTACCAGTGCCAGCGAACCACCGCCGAGGAGGAGGCGTTCGACGGGGATGAGGCCGGACCTGGTGCTCCCGCAGCGGGGACAGTCGCGTACGTGCCGGGCGAAGCGTTTACGCCATCGCGGGCCCGGGACGCCGTCCCAGCCGGCGGTCAGGGCCTCCAGCTCCGGGCACGGCGGCTCGGCCTCGAGCGCGGCCACCAGGTGACGGCTCAGCTCCAGCTGGTGGCGCATGCGCTGGAGCCGGACCCGGGCGTGTGCCGCGCCGATCCCGAGCGCGGCGACGACCTCGGGCCGGCCCAGGTCGCCCATCAACTCCTGCCACCACAGCGCCGCCAGTTCCTGGTCGTCGCGGTCGAGCCAGCGGGCGGCGTGTGCCACCTGCCGCCGCTGCGCGGACATGCCCAGCCGCAGCAGGGTGACCTCGGCGAACTCGGCGTCCGGGTCCGGGAGGTCGGCGGCGTCGTCAAGTGCCGCCGTCCGCTCCCGGTCCTGCTGCCAGGCCCGGAGGCGGCTGCTGGTCTGCCGCATGGCGATGGCGACCAGCCAGGACCGGAAGCTGGCGGGCGCACGCAGGGACGGCAGGTCCCGGTGCGCCCGCAGCACGGTCTCCTGGACGACGTCGTCGACGTCGGCGTGACCGCCGAGGGCCCGGCCCACGATGCGGTACAGCATGGGCAGGTGGGCGGCGAGCAGTTGCTGCTCGGCGTGACGGTCGCCGTTGCGGGCCGCGACCACCAGATCGGTGAGTTCGGTCCGGATTTCTGTTACGGCGTCACGCCGGTCAGCGTCTCCCAGACGGGCGTGGCTTCCGGCCCCGCCGCCACCTACCTTCACCCGTACTCCCCGTCACTGCGCCTGCCCGGTTCGGCGAGCACCAATGTTAATGGCAGATATCGCGTACATGATAGGTGCTTTATCTTTTGTTCGGTCGCGGAGAATACCGGCCGGAAATTGGCGTACGACCGCATCGGTTTCTGTTTTCCGGTGAATTCACCGATTCATTCCAGCGAAGCGTCGTCCAGGTGTAAACCGTCGGTTCCGGCGGCGGTCTCCACGTAGAGGGTGGCCCGTGACAGGGTCCCGGTCCAGGAGACCGTGGCACTGCCGGTCAGCAGCGTCCATCCCCCGGTGTTCACCGTGGCCGCCGGTGTCAGCTGCACGTAACTGGTCGTGGTTCCGCTGGTCAGCGCCAGGGTCACCTTGGCGCTGGGGGTGCCGCTCTGGGAGCGGACCCAGATGTTCGTACGGTAGGTGGCCCCGTTGGTGAGGCGACCGGTGAGGTCCTGGGCCGGACCGTTCCAGGCGGCGGTACGCCCGGTGATCGCCAGTGACCGTGTCCCGCTGCGGGACACGGCGGTGCTCGCCGACAGGCTGCCGCCGCCGAACACCTGCCAGCCGTCGGTGCCGTTCTCGGCGGTGCCGTTGACGAGCAGGTTCCCGCCGCCGGCGGTGCTGAACTGCCACCAGTCGAGGTTGAGCAGATGGCCGGTGCCGCCGGCGAATCGCAGGTAGAGGTCCTGGGTGCCGGTGACGCCGCTGACCGGGCACGTGACCGTGGTCCAGGTCTGCCAGCCGCCGGTGCCGCCCGTCGTGCACGTGCCGGCCAGCGTTCCGGCCGGACCGCCGAGGCGGACCTCGATGCGGCCACCGGACGACCCGGAGGCCACCCGGGCCTGCAAGGAGGTGGCGCCCGCGCCGAAGCCGACGCCCTTCACCTTGAGGTAGTCACCGTTGTCGGTGTAGGCCACGCTCATGCCGCCGCCGGAGACGGGTTCGGTCTCGACGCCCGCGGCCCAGGCCGTCGTCTCGGCCTCCTGCCGGACGTACGGGTTGAGCGTCCCGATCTGCGGTGGCCCGGCGGTGGTCATGTTGATCGTCGGGATGGTGCCGTCGGGCCGGTAGGTGAACCGTTCCACCGCCACGGACCTGGTGAAACCACCGCCGCCGGGCAGCGCGCCGTTGTGGTAGAAGAAGTAGGAACCGCCGTTGAAGTCGATGACGCCGGCGTGGTTGGTGAAACTGCCGCCCTGACGCGGCATGACGGTCCCCCGGTACGTCCACGGGCCGGTCGGTCCGGGCGCGGTGGAGTACCCGATGAACTCCGAGCAGCATTCGGCGGCGAAGACGTTGTAGTAGAGGCCGTTGCGCTTGAAGACCCACGGGCCCTCCTCGTACAGCGTCGGCCGATCGGGATTCCCGGTTCTGGTGCCGTAGCCGGCAGTGGTCAGCGGGATCCGGGTCGGGCCACCCGAGTAGCTGATCATGTCGGTGTTCAGCCGGACGTACCAGAGATTGGGGTTGCCCCAGTACAGGTAGGCTTGGCCGTCGTCGTCGACGAGCACGTTCGGGTCGATCTCGCCGTTCTCCACCAGGGGCCGGCCGATCGCGTCGGTGAACGGGCCGGTGGGGCTGTTCGACACGCCCACGCCGATGGCCATCCGGCCGGTGGCGCGGTTCTTGACCGGCACGTACCAGTAGAAGCGGCCGTTGCGTTCGGTGACGTGACCGGCCCACGCGTCGGCGCTCGCCCAGCTGAAGGTGGCCAGGCTCATCGGCGAACCGTGGTCGGTCCAGTTGGCCATGTCGGTGGTCGAGTAGACCCGCCACTCGCGCATCGTGAAGTAGGTGGAGCCGTCCTCGTCGTGGCCGGTGTAGACGTAGAGGCGGCCGTTGTGCACCAGCGGCGCGGGGTCGGCGGTGTAGATGGTCTGCACGATCGGGTTGTCGGCCCGCGCCGGAGCGGGCAGGAGCGCGGCGAGTACCGCGAGGACGGCGAACACGGCCCTCATGAGACGAACCTGAAGGTCGCGTCCTGCCGGTCGGTGGTGCTCGACGCGGCGCCGACCGGATCCAGGCGCAGCACGTACCCGGAATGTCGCAGGTGGTGGGTCGGCATGTTGTACGAGCGCAGCGATGTCCATCCGGGATCCGCCAGTCCCGCACCCCGCAGGAACGTGGCGTCGGCCCGGAAGCCCGCGGTGCCGTCGACGGGGTCGAGGCGGATCTGGGTGCCGCTGTGCCGCAGGTAGTGGCCGGGCCGGTTGACCGACTCGAAGGAGACGCCGCTGCCGGCGAGCCCGGTGACCGCTCGCCACAGCTGGTCCTGGTGCGGGTCGAACGGGTGGGTGTCCAGCCGGATGCTGCCGTTGTAATGCCGCACGAACCGGTCGGGGTGGTTCCAGGACTTGAGGCGTGTCCAGTCGGGCAGGCCCCAGCGGCTGACCATGGCGTGGTACTCGGCGTCGGTGATGCCGACCGTCGAGCCGGCCTTGGCGTTCAGCGGCGGGGTGTGGTCGCGCTGGTTCCGCGGCATCCACGCGCCGCCGCCCACGTCACCGGGGGCCCAGGCGTCGAAGCCGTGACCGGCCGGGGAGAACGCGCCTGCCCCGGGCCGCCGGGCACCGGCGTCGAGGAGCGGGGATCCGGGGTCGAAGTACACCTGGGGGGCGCTGACCGTACGGAAATCGGTGGTGTAGTTGACCATCAGGACGTCCCGGGTGCCGTTGGCCGACGAGTAGGCGATGCCGTACTCACGGCGGCCGGCGTCCCAGAAGATCGCCGGGGACCAGATGTGGGTGTTCATCGTGTGCATGCGCACGTGCCGGTATCCGGTGAAGCTCGCCAGGTCGGTGGAGTCCCAGATGTGCAGATACTGGCTGCCGGGCCCGGTGCCGAGTCCCTTCAGGTCGGTGGCGGCCACCACGAAGGTGCCGTCCTGCCGGCGGTGGATGTACGGGTCGCGCAGGCCCCGCTGTCCAGCGGTGGGTGTGGTCACCGGCTGGTTCTGGTTGAGCGGGGACCAGTGCAGCCCGTCGCGGCTGACGGCCAGGTGCAGGCCGTAGTTCGCCCCGGACTGGCTGGGCGTCTCGGTGAAGTAGGCGAAGGCGTAGGCGGTGGTGCCGGCAGAGATGCGGGCGGAGGTGCGGGGGACTGTTCGGGGAACGGTGGTCATCGATTCTCCAGTTGACCGGGGGAAGGGTCGTGGGGGGTCAGCGCCGGATCCACCGCTGATTCACGGCGCCGGAGCACGACCACAGCAGCACCGCGGTCCCGTTGGCGGTCAGATTGCGGTCGACGTCGAGGCAGAGGCCGGTGGCCGCGTTACGGAGGGTCGTGTCGGAGTGCGTCTCCCACTGCTGGGCTGCGGTGCCGGTGCAGTCCCACAGCCGCACCCGGGTGCCGGCGGCGGCCCCGGCCGGTACGTCCAGGCACTTGCCGAGGACCTGCAGGCTCTGGCCGTTGACCGTCCAGCGCTGATTGGCACCGCCGTTGCAGTCCCAGATGACCGGCTGGGTGCCGTTGGCGGTGGCACCGTTCGGGGCGTCCAGGCAGCGGCCGGCGGATTCGCTGACCAGGGTGGTGGTCGTCGGCTGCGGGGTGCTTCCGCCGCTGAGACGGTAGACCGCGGTGGCGTGGGCGGCGACGGTGGCACTGATCGCCGAGGTGGTGGTGCTGGTGGCTCCGGTCCACGCGTCGACGAGGGTGAACGAACTGCCGGTACGGCCGAGCGCGGCCGCGGTGGTGGAGATGGTGGTGGTGCTCGCGCCCTGGTTGAACAGTGCGACGGCGATGTCACCGTTGGCCAGGGGCTTGGCGAGGATCCGGCGGGTGCCGTCGAAGGAGACCTGCCGGGCCTGCAGACCGAGGGTGTCCTGGTTGATCGCGACCAGGCGGGAGTTGGTGAGGATGCTCCGGGTGGCGGCCGACATGGACCGTACGTCGTTGCCGGCGATCAGCGGGGAGGCCATCATCGCCCACAACGCGAAATGGCTGCGCATCTCGGTGTCGGTCATGCCGCCGTTGCCGACCTCGAGCATGTCGGGGTCGTTGAAGCCGCCCGGGGCGGCGTAGTGGGCCAGCGGCACGGTCACGTCGACGATGTTCTGGATGCCCATCGGGTACCCGTTGGTCTGACCGGTGTTCCAGGCGTTGGTGATGTCCTCGGTGGTCCGCCACATGTTGGCCACGTCGCTCCAGTTCCGGCGTGGTCCGGTTTTCTCGTGGATGCTGTTCGGGTTGATGCTGTAGAAGATCGGCCGGCCGGTCGCCCGCAGTGCGTCGCGCATGAGGGCGAAGGTGCGGACCTGGTCGTCGATGGTGCCGGTGGGTGAGCACCAGTCGTACTTGAGGAAGTCGACACCCCATGAGGCGAACGTGGCGGCGTCCTGGTACTCGTGGCCGCGGCTGCCGGTGGCACCGGGATAGGCGCCGAAGTACTGCGCGCAGGTCTTGTCGACCGGCACCTGATAGATGCCGAACAGCAGGCCGCGGGCGTGCAGATAGTCGCCGAGGGCCTTCATTCCGCTCGGGAACCGCTGCGGGTTGGCACGCAGGTTGCCGGCGGAGTCGCGGTTGGGGTCGAACCAGCAGTCGTCGACGACGACGTACTTGTAGCCGAGGTCGCGCATTCCGGAACTGACCATGGCGTCGGCCGTCTGCCGCAGCAGGGTCTCGTCGATGTTGCAGCCGAACGTGTTCCAGGTGTTGAAGCCCATCGGTGGCACCCGCCCGACCCCGTTGTCCAGGGCTTGGGCGGCTGCCGCCGGCACGGTGACGACTGCGGCGACCGCCATCAGGAGGGTCGCGGCAAGGCGGTTGAGAGATCTCATCAGCAGCTCCTTCTCCACGCCTTCATGTGAGCGCTCACATAGGCGAACTCGACTGAAGGATTACAGAGGCGACGCGCCGGTCGCAAGGTTTCCGGCGCATTTCATGGCCGGAGAATGCGCTCCTGAAAAGTGTTACGCCCGGCCATTCGGACCAGTCGTAGCCAGATAGATGGCGGCCGCTTGAGCGAGGTGAAATCATCTGGCAATATCTCGCGCCATCACCGCCGTTCTATCTTGTTATCGCTAACAGGCTAGGAGCATCCCCCATGAGCAGATTGCGCAGACGGCTGGGCCTCGCCCTGACCGCCGTCCTCGCGGCGGCCGCGGTCGTCGTGGGCGCCGCACCCGTCGCCTCCGCCGCGACGATCGACACCAACGCGTCGTACGTGCTGGTCAACCGCCAGAGCGGCAAGGCCCTCGACGTCTACAACCTGGCCACCAACGACGGCGCGCGGATCACCCAGTGGTCGCGTAACGACGGCGCCCAGCAGCAATGGCAGTTCGTCGACTCCGGCGGCGGCTACTACCGGCTCAAGTCCCGGCACTCCGGCAAGGTCCTCGACGTCTCCGGCAACTCGACCGCCGACGGCGGCCCGATCGTGCAGTGGACCGACAACAACGCCGCCAACCAGCAGTTCAGCATCCAGGACATCGACGGCTACATCCAGCTGATCAACCGCAACAGCGGCAAGGCCGTCGAGGTGCAGGGCGCGTCCACCGCCGACGGCGCCAACATCGTCCAGTACTCCGACTGGAACGGCGCCAACCAGCAGTGGCAGCTCGTCAAGCTCGGCGGGACGACCCAGCCGCCCCCCGGGACGTTCACCAACCCGGTCGTCTGGCAGGACTTCGCCGACGGCGACATCATCCGCGTCGGCGACGCCTACTACTACTCGGCGTCGAACATGCACTACTCCCCCGGCGCGCCGATCCTGCGGTCGTA
Source organism: Actinoplanes sp. NPDC023801 (assembly GCF_040639655.1). Lineage (NCBI taxonomy): Bacteria > Bacillati > Actinomycetota > Actinomycetes > Micromonosporales > Micromonosporaceae > Actinoplanes > Actinoplanes sp. NPDC023801. The sequence goes on from NZ_JBFAAI010000015.1 coordinate 76,674, forward strand.
CGACCTGGTCAACTGGGAGTACGCGGGCCACTCCGTGCCGCGGCTGGACTTCGACTCCGCCGCCTACGATCTCGGCAGCTCACGGGCGTACGTCAAAGGGGTCTTCGCCTCGACCCTGAACTACCGGCGCAGCAACAGCACCTACTACTGGATCGGGTGCATCGAGTACAACCGCACCTACGTCTACACCGCGTCGGCCGTCGACGGCACCTGGTCGAAACGCGCCCGGATCAACAACTGCTACTACGACGCCGGGCTGCTGATCGACGACAACGACACCATGTACGTCGCCTACGGCAACTCCACGATCAGCGTCGCCCAGCTGTCCGCCGACGGGCTCAGCCAGGTCCGCGCCCAGCAGGTGTTCCAGACGCCGTCCAGCGTGGGGACGCTCGAAGGGGCCCGGTTCTACAAGCGCGGCGGCTACTACTACATCTGGCTCACCCGCCCGGCCAACGGCCAGTACGTGCTGCGCTCGACCAGCCCGTTCGGACCGTACGAGATGCGCCAGGTCCTGCTCAACATGCCCGGCCCCATCCCCGGCGGCGGCGTGCCGCACCAGGGCGGTCTGGTGCAGACCCAGGCCGGCGACTGGTACTACATGTCGTTCGTCGACGCCTTCCCCGGCGGCCGGGTCCCCGCCCTCGCGCCGATCACCTGGAGCGCCGACGGCTGGCCCACCATCCAGACCGTCAACGGCGGATGGGGCACCACGTACCCGAAGCCGAACATCAGCACCACCCGGACCGTGCAGCCGATGATCGGCACCGACACGTTCGGCGGCACGAAACTCGGCCCGCGCTGGGAGTGGAACCACAACCCCGACAACACGCGCTGGTCGCTCAACAGCGGCCTCCGGCTGCAGACCGCGACCGTGACCAACGACCTCTACAACGCCCGCAACACCCTGACCCACCGCATCCAGGGCCCGGCCTCCACGGCCACCATCGAACTCGACTACAGCACCATGCGCGACGGCGACCGCGCCGGCCTGGCCATGCTCCGCGACTCGTCGGCGTGGATCGGCGTCAGACGCGACAACGGGCAGACCCGGGTCGTGATGACCAACGGCCTCACCATGGGCAGCGGCTGGGTGACCACCGGCACCGGCAGTGAGGCGGCCGGCACCGCGGTCTCCGGCGGAAAGATCTGGTTGCGTGCCCGCGCCGACGTCCGGCCGGGCTCGGGGCGGCAGGCGACCTTCTCCTACAGCACCGACGGCACCAACTTCACGCCTCTCGGCCCCGCGTTCACGCTCAACAACGCGTGGCAGTTCTATCCGGGATATCGATTTGCGATGTTCAACTACGCCACCCAGGCACTGGGTGGAGCCGTCACGGTCAAACAGTTCCAGATGACCGCACCCTGACAGTTGTCCGCGATCAGGCGGCGGCGCACCAGGCCGGACGGCAGGTGCGCCGCCGCCTCGCGTCCCATCGGCCTCATCCGCATCGGCAGGCACCGCCATCATCGCCCGCGCCCCAAACCGTCTCGCCGGACCGCCCGCAGGGCCGATCATGTCGGAGTGACGATCCTGACCCGCATGCGCCTGGGCGTACGCCTGGCGGTGGCCTTCGCCGTGGTCGTCGTGCTGATGCTGCTGATGATGGCCGAAGCGCTCGGAACGTCCGCGAGCCAGCACACCGCGACGGTCCGAATGGAAGGCGCCCAGCAGTTCGTCAGCACGGTGAAGGACGCCAAGTACTCCGCCGCCGACTTCAACGGCTGGCAGACGGCGTACGCCTTCGACGCCGTACGCGGCATCCCGGGCGCCGCCGCCGACACCGGGTCGTCGCGTGGCAACTTCCTCGCCTCCGTAGAGACCTTCCGCCGGCGCATCGAGACGGCCGCCGGTCAGGCGCCCACCGGCTCGGCCCACGACGACCTCGATAAGATCAACGGACTGCTGGACGACTTCCTGGCCGTCGACGACGAAGTCGCCCGGCTCTACGCCGCCGACGACGACAAAGCGGCCAGCGCACTCGTGATGGGCCGCGCGATCGAACTCTTCCAGCAGATCGGCGACCTGCTCGACCGGGCGGCCACCACTGCCGACAGCGAGTTCGCCGCGGCCAAACTCGACGCCGAGAACGCGCATCGCAGCGGCACCCGTCTGACCTGGGCGGTCGGCGCCGGCGCCGTCCTGCTGGCCGGGGTGCTCGCCGTGATGGTGACCCTGTCGGTGACCCGGCCCGTCGAACGGATCCGCCGACGGCTGGAACTACTCGCCGAGGGCGACCTGGCCACGCCGCTCATGGTCACCGGCCGCGACGAGGTGGCCGAGATGGCCGGCGCCCTCGGCCGCAGCCTCACGTCACTCGGCCAGGTGATGCGCACGATCGACGACTCGTCCACCGCGCTGGCCACCGCCGCCGAACAGATGGCGGCCGCCTCCACCGAGATCGCCGCCTCCGCCGAGGAGTCCGCCGTGCAGGCCCAGGCGGTAGCCGACGCCGCCGGCCAGGTCTCCGGCAACGTACAGGCCGTCTCCGCCGGCAGCGAGCAGATGGGTGCGTCGATCCGCGAGATCGCCCACTCCACCAGCGAGGCGGCCGCCGTCGCCGGTACCGCCGTGCAGGCCGCCGAAGCCGCCAACAGCACGGTCGCCTCCCTCGGTGAGTCGTCGCGGGAGATCAGTGAGGTGGTGAAAGTGATCACCAGCATCGCCGAGCAGACGAACCTGCTGGCCCTCAACGCGACAATCGAGTCCGCCCGGGCCGGCGAGGCCGGCAAGGGCTTCGCCGTCGTGGCCGGCGAGGTCAAGGAACTGGCCCAGGAGACGGCGCGGGCCACCGAGGACATCATCCGCCGCGTCGAGGCTATCCAGAGCGGCACGACGAGCGCCGTGGCGGCCATCGGCGAGATCGCCACCGTCATCCGGCAGGTCAGCGATTTCCAGACCACGATCGCCTCAGCGGTCGAGGAACAGACCGCCACCACCGCCGAGATGAACCGCAGTGTCTCCGACACCGCGCAGGCCGCCGATCAGATCGCCGTCAACGTCTCCACGGTGGCGGAGGCCGCCCAGCTCACCACGCAGGGCGTCACCGAGGCACAGCAGGCCACCGCGGAGCTGGCCGGCATGTCGGCCAATCTCCGCGCCCTGGTCTCGCACTTCCGCTACTGAGCCCCGGCTCACGGGGCGCCCGTCTGCCACCCGCCGATCATCGGCCCGCGGCATCACGCCGGGCACTGAGTATTGTTCGGTGATGTCGCGCAGCAACGAAGCCGGAAGAACGCAGCGGAAAGCCGCCAGGCAAGAACGTATCGAGGCCGTGCTGGCCCGCCGGAGCGGGTTCGTCCCGCCGGTGGCGTCCGGCGCCGCGTTGCGGTTCGCCGACGACTACGCGCGGACCAACCTGCTGACCTATCTGTACGACGCTCTCGACGCGCCTGCCGCCGGCGCCCGCGTGGCCGGCTACGAGGTGGCCGGTCACGGCCGTCGTGCCGGGGAGACCAACCGCGAGCGTGCCCGGCGCGGCGTCTCCCTGTCCGCCGGCTCCTGCCTCCCCGGCACGCTCGGTGACCTGTTCGGCGCACCCACCGGTGACACCCGGCCCGACGTCCCCGGCGCCGAACCCACCGCCCTGACCTGGGCGGGCATGTGGTCCGACCAGTGCCTGCTCGGTGGCCTCCAGCATGCCCACACACTCGCCGAGCTGGTGATCGCCGGCGACATCGGCACCGTCGAGACCATTGCGGGTCTGCCACGGGCCGACGCCTACGCGGACCACTCGCTGTCGTTCGGTGCCATCCCCAACGACGTGCTGTCGCTCGCCGTCGACGCCTTCCGCGAACGGCTCGAGGACCACGAGGAGATCTTCGACCCCGAGCGGACCGTCGACATGACCGCGCCGCTGTCGGCGCTGCCGGAGATGCTGCTGGCCGCCCGCCACGACTGGACCACCACCGAACTGCTGGCCCTGGTCATCGCCGGGCTCGCGCCGATCGAGCGGGCGACGTCTCACTTCTGACCCCCGCCGCCCCGCCGCGCGGAGCGGCTCATGAGGTGCACGGGACACCGTCGAGGCGGCAGTCCTCGGGTGCAGCGTCGATCAGAGTCGCGCCGTGCACCTCGAAGGAGACAGACACCTGCTCACCGGGCTTGATCGAGGCCGTCGTCCCGTCGGGTACTAACGTCCACACGGCGTCCTGCCGGGTGACGGTCGCGCCCTTGACGTCGTCGATCCACAGTGTGGATCGGGGCAGCGTGACGGTAAGCGTCCATCCCGTACGGCTCGCTACACCCGGGTTCGCGACCGTCACCTCGGTCCGGTAGCCGAGCAGCCCGACCACGTACGGCGTGGTGGTGTAGCCGGCCGTCAGCGGCACGGGGGCCACGCTCGCGCCGGCCGCCGGTGGTCGCGAACCGGCGACGCCCGCGGCCCGTGCCGGTGATCGGGAGGCTCTGACCGCCGCCGGTGCGGTGGCGGCCGTCGCCGGGCCGGCGGACGGCGAGACGGTGACCGGCGCGGGCTGCCGCTCCGGCAGTCCGGCGGCCTCCTCCGGGCGGACCGGCCGCTGGTACGGCCGGGTCACCAGCAGCACGACCAGCACCGCCGTGATCGCCACGGCGGCCAGCCCACCGGCGGCCACCAGGAGCCGGCCGGCCACCGGGCGGGTGCCGGCGGCTCCGGCCGGACGCACCCGCGGTTCCGGCGACGGGCCGGTCAGCATGCCCGTGGCCAGCCGCCAGGCGGCGTCCCGGACCACATCCATCGGAGAACGCCGCCCGCTCATTCGGCGACTGCCTGCAGGCCGGCAGGTGACTCGGCGCAGGTCCCGCCGTCGCCGGTGACGAGGGACGACGGGATGCGCACGGTGGCGACGAGCCCGCCGGGTGCGTTGGCGAGCTGGACGGTGACGTCCTGACGGGCCGCGAACCGGCCGGCCGCCCACAGTCCCCACCAGGTGCCGCCCGGCGGTGGCTCGGCGTCGGCCATCACCTCGTGCCCGGTGGCGAGGTCGTCGCCGGTCATCCCGGGCCCGGTGTCGGTGACCGTGACCAGGTAGCCGTCGGGTCGGTGGTGCCCGGCAAGAGCGATGCGCGAGTCGGCCGGCGCGAAGGTCGCCGCGTTCTCCAGCAGTTCGGCCAGCAGGTGGACCACGTCGGTGACGGCGGTGCCGGCCAGATGGGTGGGCCCGGCCTCGGTGACGGTGACGCGTTCGTGGTCGCCGATCTCGGCAGTAGCCTCCGCCAGCACCTCGGTCATCGGCACGATGCGCTGCCGGCGGCGTTCCGGTGTGCCGCCGGTGAGGGTGATGGACTTCTCCAGGTTGCGGCGCAGCCGGGTGCCGAGGTCACCGGCCCGGCGCAGGTCGGCAGCGGTCTCCGGGTCGCCGGCGCGACGGGCCAGCGCGTCGAGCAGGCGTAGCTGCCGGTGCAGCAGCCCCTGGTTGCGGCGGTCGAGGTCGTGCAGCAGGACGTCCGGGCGGTACCGCGGCGCGGCGGACCGTTCGGGGGCGGCGGAGATCCCGCTGCCGGTACGGCCGCGCAGTGCCACGATCAGCACGGCGACCAGGGCGACGAGACCGATGCCGCCGATGGTGCCGGCCCAGACCGTGGCCGTGACGGCCCGCGGGGTGGCGGCGTCGGCGGCCTCCCGCGCGGCCCGGTCCTGCAGATCCCAGAGTGCCGTGTTCAGTTCGTTGAATGCCGGTGACCAGGCCGACGGGTCCGGGATGCCGTCGGGCCGGGCCGCGATGTCGTCCTCGAGGGCCCGCAGGCGGCTCAGTGCCGGGCCGGCGGCCAATTGACGGTGGCGTTCGGCGGCACCGGCGGGAAGGGCGGCGCCGGCTGCGGTGAACAGGTCACGCCGGGCGCCGGCGAGCTGAGTCAAGCGGATCCGGTCGGTACGGGACGGGCCGCGCCCGGCCGCTGCGGCGGCGGCCAGCAGGGCGTCCTGTTCGGCGAGGAGTTCCCGGGAACGGCTCAGCGCGATGATGCCGTTCGCGGTGCTGTCGCGCGGCGCGGTGCGGACGGTCGGTGCCGCGGCGCCGGACGGGTCGATGACGCCCGCGTAGGCGGTGACGGCCTGCCGCCGGTCGACGCGGCCGTCGTCGATGCCGGCCCGCAACGCTGGCAGTGTCTCCATCCGTTTCAGCAGCTCGTCGGCCGTACGCTCGGTGTCCGACGTGGTGAACCGGTGCAGCCAGGACCGGTCCGCCTGCCGCAACCGGCGGGCCGCGTCGTCGGTCCGGGCCCGCTGGGCGTCCCGTTCCACGACGGGCGGCCCGGTGACCGTCAGCCGGCGTTCGGCTTCCAGGGCGAGCACCGCCTCGTCGACCGGCCGGTCGAGCCGGTCGGCGGTGACCCGGTCGGCGAGCGCCCGGACGGCCGTGGTGCCGGCGGGTACGGCGGCCGCGGCCCAGAACGTCACGAGCAGCGCGGCGCCGATCAGCCGGATCCGGCGGCTCACGGGGTGGCCTCGGGGTCACCGAGCAGTTCGCGGAGCCGGCTGAGCAGTTCGTGCCGGTCGGTGCAGCCCAGTCGCTGCCGGATACGTGCCATGTGATGCTCCACGGTCTTCGCCGACAGGTACAGCCGGTCGGCGATCTGCCGGTACGTCATGCCGGCCAGCACGAGCGCGCCGACCTCGCGTTCGCGGGCGCTGAGCAGCTGCTGGCCGGTGGCCGTCGAAGCGGGGTGCTCGGCCCTGATCCCGCGGTCCTGCATCGCGCGGGCCGAGTCGAGCAGCAGGGCCATCGCCTTGCGGTCGGAGGTGCGGATCGCGGCCTGCCCGGCGAGCCGGGCGGCGTCCCAGGTGAGCCCGGCCAGGCTCAGCGTGCGGGAGGCGGCCACCACCGTCCCCGGGTCGGCCCGCCCTGCGAGTACGCCGAGCCAGACCGTCGCGGCGGCGGCGAAAGCGGCGGCGTACAGCCCGGCGGTCCGGGCGGCGTCCAGGACGGTGGCGTGCCGGCGGGCGGTCTCCTGGTCGTCGGCCAGGATCGCGGCCTGCAGCCGGTACCAGTGCGTCAGGACCGTCCACGCCGGCGGGTCGCCGAGTTCGGCGAGCAGCCGGTCGGCGTCGGCGAGATGCCCGGCGACCCGGTGGAACTCGCCGAGGCGTGCCGCGGCGACCGCCAGTTCGCCGAGCGGCAGCAGGTTGAACAACTCGACGGGCTGGCCGATCAGCGCCTGGCAGGCGTCCGGCCAGGCGCTGCGCAGCCCGACCAGGTCGCCGTTACGGCGGGCGAGCGCGACCCGCAGCGCCGCCGCGAGCAGGTCGTCGCGGCCCTGGGCGGCGGTGGCGGCGGCCGTCGCGGGCAGGCGCTGCTCGACCTCGGTGAGCCGCCCGCGCAGCAGCAGCACCCAGGTACGCAGCAGGTGGTGCCGGGTGGCGAGCAGGGCGCCGCCGGTGCCACGGTGCTCGGCGCGGGTCAGCAGGGTGTCGGCGACGTCGAGTTCGGTGCAGTGCATCGCGAGGAGGGCGCCGGCCGCGGCCGGGCTGTCCGGCAGGAGGGCGGCCGGCCCGGCCGGATCGATCAGGGTGGCCGCTTGGACCAGGGTGGACAGGGCGGTGGCCGGCGGGCCGGTCACCGATTCGGCGATTCCGCGGGCCATCAGGGTCGCGGCAGCGCTCAGCGACGTCGGCGGCTGGGCCGTGGGGTCGTCCGGGCGGATCAGGCGCTGGGCGTCGCCGAGCCGCCCGACCGCGGTGAGACCGACGGCGGCGAAACCGTTCGCCACGTCGGTGCCGGCCCACTCGTAGAGGCGGACGGCCTGGGCGGTCTGCCCGCGGTGGGCCAGGACGGTGGCCGCCACGTAGGCGGCCTCGGCCCGCTGCTGCGGTGTGCCGGCGGCCAGGACCTGGTCGGTGAGGCGGGAGGCGTGGTCCAGGTCGCCGGCCAGCGCGGTGGCCAGGGCCCGCCGGGCCGCGGTGGTACGACCCGCTCCGGCGGCCGCGGCGAACAGTTCCGCGGCCAGCGCCGGATCGTCACCGAGCGCCTCCTCGCCGGCTGCCTCGTACACGTGGCCGAGGCCGCTGCCGGCGGCGCCGGGCACCAGGCCGGGCGCGGCGGCGACCCGCAGCAGGGGCCGGACCAGCGGCAGGACCGGGCCGCCGCGGGCCATCTGCTGGGCGGCGAGGCGCTGCCGTACGTCGATGCGCTGACTGATCGGGGCGAGGGCGGCGATCGCCCGCCGGGCCAACGGAACGAGGGTGCCGTCGGCGGCCAGCATGCCGGTGGCGCGGCCCGCGTCGACGAGTTCGGCGACGTCAGCATCGCGGTCGACGACCGCGGCGACCAGGTCGAACGAGAGCCCGGCACCGGCCTCGACGGCAAGCAGCAGGGTACGGACGTCCGCGTCGAGTTCGTCGAGCTCGGCGGCGAACGGGGCGAGCGCGGCGACCGGTACGTGCGGCGGATCGCCCGGTCCGGTGGCGGGGAGGGCGTCGGCGAGGCGGGTCACGTACCGGGCGATGCCGGAGGTCTGCGCGATCACCCAGGCGACCAGCTCCTCGGACGGGGCGGTCAGGTGCGCGGCGACCTGGGCGGGCGTCAGCGCGGGCAGGGTGATGGCCGGGCCGCCGCGGCGCAGCACCTCGATCAGCCGCAGCAGTTCCGGGCGGCGCGGCCACGGCCGGTGCGCGACGACGATCCGCGCGTCCGGGCGCTCGGCGTGCTCGCGCAGGTCGTCCAGCTGCTGCGGGGTGAGCAGGTGAGCGTCGTCGATCAGCAGGACGTGGTCGGCGGAGGGATGCCGAGGCGGCCACGGCCCGGCCACGGTTGCTCCGGCGCTGCGGTACGCGTCGGTCAGCTGCCGCAGCAGGGCGGTCTTGCCGTGACCGCCGGGCGCGCCGACGCAGGCGTGCAGCGGGGCGGCCGGGTCGGCGGTGACCCGGGCCAGGACGGTCGTCGTCATCGGGCATCCGCCCGGACCGGCGTGCGGTTCAACGGCGGAAGGATCGCGAACGCGTCGGTGGGGCCGGCGACAGAGCGCTGGCCGGCGGGTACGGCGGGCCGCCCGGCCAGCGCGGCACCGATCGCCACGGTCATGCGGGGCTGGGGGTCACGCACGATCGGTGCGGGGAACACCGCGGCGAGCAGATCGGACACGTACGTACATACGGCCCCATCCGCTCCGGCGATCAACATTGCCGACAGATCCTCAGGTTTGTGTCCACAACTGCGCACCAGCGCGGCCGTCAGATCCACGGTGGGCCGGATCAAAGCCCGGGCCTCCGCGGGCGTCAGACCGTCGGCCTCGAAACCGCCGACGTCACTGAGCTCCGCGGACGCGAGCAGTTCCATCCGGCCCGGCTGCTGAGGCGCCACCAGGGCCACCTCGGCGGTCGAGCCGCCCAGCCGGTAGACGCCCAGCAGGCCGCCGACGGTGGCCGCGCGGCCGGCGGCCTGGTGACACTCCACCACGGCACGGGCCCGGGCCACCGCGACGCAACCCATCAGGTCGGCCTCCGCCAGGCCGGCCTGCAGCAGCCCGAGCCGGCCGGCACCCCAGCCGGACGGGTGGGCCAGCGCGACGCGGACCGGCGGCTCCCCCATGATCTCCCAGACGCGGTCCACCACCCACCGGGCCATCGCGGCGGTCAGGCCGTGGGCCGGGAAGTAGCCGCCGCCAAAGTACATCGGCAGCGGATCGCCGACCCGCTGCAGGTAACCGCCGACGGCGTCGGCCGGGTGCTGCCCGACCTCGGCCGGGACCACGGCGCCGTCCGCGGTCATCCGCAGCGCGGAGGCGACCACCGGCGAACGGGCGCCCAGGGAGATCGGCTGCGCCGGTCCCCAGCCGGGTTCGCCGGTGCCGGCCGGACGGCAGATGGCCGCTTTGACGGTGCCGACACCGATGTCGATTCCCAGCACGTAGGACACGCGTTCAACTCCTCAGACGGCGGTACCCGATGTTCGTACCAAATGGCGGGTTTGAAACGTCCCCCCAAAAATCGGGCGCCAGAGATCCCCTAATCCCCTAACCGGCGGGCGGGCCGAGTGGGGGACCCGGCCCCGATGCCCGTCGATGGCCCCCGCCGTACGTTTCTTCTCGGCGCCGGGCCCGCGCCGCTCGATCCGCATCTCAGCCCGATCCGCACCGCCCCGATACGCACCAGCGTCAAGGAGCTCGCCATGACCTCGCCCACCCTGCAGGACTTCGTTCTCAACCTGATCTACGACCCGGCCGCCCGGTCCGCGTTCGAACTGGACCCGGAGGCGACCCTGCGGCACGCCGGGCTGGACGACATCACCGCCACCGACGTGCAGCAGGTGCTGCCGCTGGTGATCGACTCCGCACCGGTCGCCGGGCTGACCGGCCCGGACGGCCTCGACGACCTCACCACCGGGGTGGCCAGCCTCGACGTGGCCGGTGCGGTGGCGCAGCTGCAGGCGATCGCCGCGCACGTCACGCCGCACGACGCGGTGGAGGTCAACGCCACCAGCAGTGTCAACGTGACCGTGCTCGGACTGGACGCCGACGGGCTGGCGCAGGTCTCGGTGCTGCCGGGCGCCGTCGACCTGAGCGTCGGCTCGGCCGCGACCTCCGGTGGGCTGTCGGCCGACCACGATCCGGCACTCGACGTGGACAGCGCGGTGGCCGTCACGACTCCGGCGGCCGGGACGGCCTCGGTCTACGGCGTGCAGCCGTACAGCACGGGAGCCGGCGACGCCGGGCTGAACGACGACCTGGGCGGAGTTCTCGATACCGTGACGAACGCACCGTCGGTGGTGGAACCCGCCGGATCCGGACTTCTTGACGTCCCGGGGGTCCACGAGGCAACCTCTTCGATCGGATCGCTGATCCAGCCGGACCTCGGTTCCGTAACCTCCATCGACGCGGTCGACGGCCTGGGCGGCACCGTGACCGGCACGGTCAGCGGTGCCGGCGACACCCTGCACGGTGTGACGGGTCTGCTGGGCCGCGGCGACGACGCCCCCGAGCAGCCGGCGCACGGCGAGGTGTTCGGCATCTTGTAAGGGGCACCATGACGAAAGGCTGACGGACGCGGATGACGAACTGGGAAGCCGGGACGACGGCACAGACGGGTCCCGCCTCCCTGATTCCGCGTCCGCGGCCGGCTCCCGACCCGCTGCGCGGTGCCGCCGTCGGCACCGATCCCTGGTGGATGGACACCATGGACGCGGTGATCCGCACCTGTCACGCGCACGGCCGGCCGGATCTGGCAGAACGTCTCGCCCGCCGCCGGGCCCGCCTGCTTCACCCCCAGCTGCGGGTCCTGGTGGCCGGCACCGCCCAGCAGGGCCGCAGCCGGCTCGTCAACGCGCTGATCAACGCACCCGTGTGCGGCCTCTTGCCGGACACCGACGCCGTCGTGCCCACCGTGGTACACCACGCCGACACCCCGACCGCACACCTGATCAGGCGTGAGTCGGCAGCCGCCGACTGGACGGCAGCGGTCGGGCTGCAGGCGCGGATCCCGCTCGTCCCGGACCGGCTCGCGGCGTCGCTGGCCGAGGCCACCGCAGCGCTGCCCGGCGACGCGCCGGTGCACGTCGACATCGGCGTGCCGCGGTCACTGCTGGCCGGTGGTCTCGTGCTGATCGACGCGCCCGCGCTGTCACCGGCCGCCGGGGACGACGCGGTGGCCGCGGCCCGCGATCTCGCCGACCGGGCCGGCGCCGACCTGGTGCTGTACGCCTGCGAGGCGGGCCGGCAGCTCAGCGATGCCGAACTGACCGTCCTGGCCGGGCTCGGACAGATCTTCCCCGGACTGGTGGTCGTCCTCACCAAGGCGGACTACGCCGCTGACTGGCGCCGGGACGTGGCGGAGAACCGCATCCGGCTGAACCGGGCCGGCATCCCGGCGGCGGTGGCCGCGGTGTCGTCGTCGCTGCGGCTGCACGCGGTACGTACCGGTGACGAGACCCTCAACCGGGAGTCCGGCTTCACCGACCTGCTCGTCCACCTGCGGCAGATGGCCGGCGCCAAACCGGATCGCCTGGCCCGGGCCACCGCCGGGGCGCTGGGCCGGCTCGCGCTGCAGGAACTCGCCGCACCGCTACGTGCCGAACTGGAGAATCAGGACGCGGCCGGCTCCTCCGACGCCGCGGCGAACCTGCAGGCCACCCACCGGCGGCTCGACGACCTGCGCAAATGCACGGTCCGCTGGCAGAACCGGCTGTCCGACGAGGTCGCCGACCTGATGTCCGACATCGAGCACGACCTGCGGGAACGGGTGAAGGCACTGCTCGCCGAGGCCGACGAGTTCTTCGCCACCAACGACCCGGCCAAGACCTGGGACGAGTTCGAGTCGTGGCTGCGGGACGCGTTGCGGGATCTGGCGCAGACCAGCATGACCGGGCTGGCCGAACGCACCGAGTGGATGGCCCACCGCACCGCCGGCATGTTCCCGCCGGAGGCCGGCAACGTGCTGCCACCGACCGCGCTCGCCATCACCGACGGCAACTCGCTCTCGGGGGTGTCCACGCTCGACGCGCCACCGGTGGCGACGTTCACACCGGGGCAGAAACTCTTCATCGGACTGCGCGGGTCGTACGGCGGGGTGGTGATGTTCGGTCTGGCCACCAGCCTGGCCGGCATGTCGTTGATCAACCCGATCTCGATCGGCGGTGGCGCGCTGTTCGGCGGCAAGAGCGTCCGCGACGAGAGCAAGACGCTGCTCAAACGGCGGCAGACCGAGGCACGCAACGCGGTACGCCAGCACGTCGACGACATCTTCACCAAACTCAACAAGGACGCCCGTGACAGTGTCCGGCAGGCACAGCGTGCGCTGCGTGACCACTTCACCGCCGTCACCGAGGACCTGCAGGAAGACGCCATGGAGTCGCTGCGCAACGCCAAGGCCGCCGCCGATCGGGATGCCGCCGCCCGCGAGGCCCGCAACCGCCGGGTGCGCGAGGAACTGACCCGGCTCGCTGAACTGCACGCGCAGGCGCAGGCCCTGACCGAACGGGCCCGGGCTTGATCAGCGACGAGCTGGAACGGCGTACGCACGACCTGCTGGTGCGGGCGGCGCACGTCTACCGCGGGCATCCGCACGCCGGCGCCCGGCTGCGGCGCACCCTCGAACGGTTCGCCGGGCCACTGCGCCTCGCGGTGGCCGGCGCCGAGCGGACCGGCAAGTCGACACTGGTCAACGCCCTGGTCGGGGAACTCGTGGCACCGGTCGAGCAGGCCGGCTTCGTGACCTATCAGGACGGCACGCAGCCGCGGGGCTGGCGACACCCGGAACACGGCCGCCCGTACGAGGTGCCGGTGACCCGGACCGCCGACGGGCTGCGGCTCGGACTGGACGCCCCAGCGCCGCGAGCGGTCGTGCAATGGCCGAGCCGGGTGCTACGACGGACCGAACTCATCGACACCGGCCCGTCCCTGCCGCCCGGCACGGTCCTGCCGGAGGCCGACGCGGTCCTGCTGCTCACACCCCAGATCGGCGAGCCGGACCTCGACTTCCTGCGCGCCGGCCGCGGGCTGCGCGGCCCGGCCGCGTTCCCGATCCACGCCCTCGTGGTGCTCAGCAGGGCGGACACGCACGGCGACGGCCTCCCGGACGGGCTGCTGGAGGCCCGCCGGATCGCACGGCGCCGCCGGCGCGAACCGCTCCTCGCCTCGCTCTGCCAGGACGTCGTGGCGGTCTCCCCGCTGATCGGGTACGCCGCCCGCACCCTGCGCGACGACGAGTTCCGGGCCCTCGCCGCGATAGCCGCACTCCCCCGCGCCGACTCCGATCCGCACCTGCTGTCCACCGACCGGTTCACCGCGGCGGCCGCGCTGCCCGTGGTCGACCCGCGGGTCCGGATCGAACTCCTGCGACGGTTCGGTCTCGGCGGGATCCGGCTGGCGCTGGCGCTGGTCCGTACCGGCTCGGCCACAACGGCCGCACTCGCGGAACGGCTGCACGAGTACAGCGGCCTCAAAGACCTGCAGACCTCGGTCTCGGAACTGTTCGTGGCGCGGCGTGCGGCGCTCAAGGCCCGGTCCGCGCTGATCGTGCTCGACCATCTGCTGCGCACCGAACGCCTTCCGCCGTCCGGGCAGCTGCTCGCCGAACTGGAGCTGCTGCTGGCCGGTGCACACGATTTCGCGGAGCTGCGGTTGCTGTCGGCGCTGCGGTCCGGGCGGGTGACACTGCCCGCGGAGACCGCCCGGGAGGCCCTGCGGCTGCTCGGCGGTGCCGGTACGAGCCTGGGCGAACGTCTCGGCCTGCCCACCGAGGCCACCGTCGACCACATCTGGACGGTGGCCGGGGACAGCGCCGGACGCTGGCGCCACGAGGCCGGCTCCGGCGCCCGCACCCCGGCGCAGCGGCGGGCCGCCGCCGTGGTGCTGCGCAGCTGCGAGGCGATCCTTGCCGACGGCGCGGTACCGGCGTCAGACGCGTAGGCGTCGTTCTCCTGCAGGCGGCACCGATCGGGGTCACCCGTCCGGTCATCGAAAGCAGCTGATGCGCGGATCCCCGGCAATCTCCCCGCAACAAGAATGGATCGTCGCGGCGGAAGGCAGATCCGCCCCCGGATGGTGGAGTGCCCCGAATGAGCGGCTGGCAGCTGACCGGCTACACGCCCGTACGTCAGCTCGGCGCCGGAGCGTCGGGCAGCGTCGTGCTCGCCACGCACGACGCCACCGGGAACCCGGTCGCCATCAAGTACCTGGTGCACGTCCTCGGCGACGACGCCTCGTTCCGGGCCGCCTTCCGGCGGGAGGCGCAACTGCTCGGCGAGATCGACGACCCCAACATCTCCCGGCTGTACGAGTACGTCGAGTCCGCCGACGGCGCGGCGATCGTGATGGAACTCGTCAACGGTGTGTCACTGCGGCAGATGCTGCGCGATCAGGGGCCGGCCACTCCCGAGTCGGCGCTGGCCGTACTGAAGGGCTCCCTCGCCGGACTGGCCGCCGCGCACGCCCGCGGCGTCGTGCACCGCGACTACAAGCCGGAGAACGTGCTGGTCACCGGCGAGGGCCGGAGCAAGCTCGCCGACTTCGGCATCGCCACGCCGGTCGGAACGGGCACCGGTGCCGTCGTCTCCGGCACGCCCCGCTACATGGCCCCCGAGCAGTGGATCGGCTCACCGGCCACGCCTGCCTGCGACATCTACGCCGCCACGGCCACCTTCTTCGAATGTCTCACCGGCCGGCCGCCGTACGACGGGACGAACCTGTTCGCCCTGCACGACCAGCACGCCAACGCGCCCATCCCGACCGAGCCCGCCCCGGCGCCGGTGCACGACCTGCTGCGGCACGGCATGGCCAAACAGCCCACCGACCGGCCCCCGCACGCGCTCGCCTTCCTCGACCTGCTGGAACGGGTCGCGGGTGCGGCGTACGGCCCCGAGTGGGAAGACCGTGGCCTGCGTGAACTGGCACGCCGGGCGGCCCTGCTCGCCGCGCTGTGGCCGTTTCCCGACGGGACCGCAGGCGCCACCAGCCTCGCCACGACGACGCTCGGCGGCACCCGGACCGGCGGCCTCCGGAGTGGTCGCAGATGGACCGCGCTGGCCGCCGGAACCATCGTCGCGGCCCTGCTGATCGGTGGTGCCGGATACCGCTACGCGGTCGCCGCCGACGAGCAGACGGTTCTCGCGGAAGGTCAGACCACGCTTGCCACCGCCGGCCCGGCCGCGACCGGGCCGTCCGCCACGATCCCTCCCGCCACGTCGGCGGCACCGGCTGTTTCCCCCACGCGCCCGGGCTCCCCGGCCGCGGGCGATCCGGAGACGCCGGCCGGTTCGGCGCCGGCGACCCCGGGCGGCACGCCCAGCAAGCCACCGGCCGCCCCGGCGACCACCACAACCGCGCCGAGCCCGTCGGTCAGCACCTCCCCGCCGCCCCCGGCAGACACCACCGCTCCGGCGGTCGGTGCGCCCGGTGCCGCGCCGACGTCGATCGAGGGCGAGAGCTGCCGGTACGGCCGGCGCGCGAGCACGATCACCGCCACCGTCACCGACGACCGGACCGGGGCGGCCGCGCTGAAGGTCACCTTCCGTTACACCCTGAACGGCGTGACCTCGACCGTGACGATGAAGCCGGCCGGCCGGAACGTCTTCCAGGGAACCCTCGGCCCCCTGCCGGTACCGAGGTCGGACACCCGGATGGCGGTCACCGTCGCCGCCCTCGACGCGGCCGGCAACTCGGGCCGGTCGGCCTCGTCGGCGGTCGTCACCCTCGTCAGCTTCTGCAGCCCCGGATAGGAGCGCACGTGACCCGCCCGGAGGAACCCGTCGACCCTTGGGCGACCGTCGACCGTCCCGCCCGCACGGTGAATTTCGGCAACCCCACCGTGCACCTCGGCGACCCGGACGCGACCGTCAACCTCACCCCGCCGCCACCACCGGCCGGGCATCCCGCAACCGTGCATCCCGCCACCGTGTACCCGTCGGCGGGGCATCCCGCCACCGTGTACCCGCCGGCCGGGCATCAGAGCCCGGCGGAGGGCACCGTTCGCGCCCAGCGGGAGTTGCGCTTCGGGCCAGGAGTCCCGGCAGCCCCGGCGCCGAACCCCTCATGGCCGGACCCGGCCCCGGCGAAACGCCCGCGGCCGGTCTGGCGCCGCGTGGTGTCGCTGCTCTCCAGCCTGCTGACTCTCGTACTGGTCGGGGTGGTCGGCTTCTACATCTGGCAGCGGCTCAGCCCGCTCGAGATCGAGGGCGTCACGGTGGCCGTGGCGCAGCCGGCCGGCAACCGCTGTGACGTCACCGTGGACGTGGTCGCCACCGTGCGGACCAACGGCAGGAGCGGGGTGATCCGGTACCAGTGGTTCCGCTCGGACGCCCCGCCCGGCGCCGTGCTCACCGAACAGCTCGGCAGCGACCGGAGCACCGCCACGCTGACCCTCAAATGGACGTTCAACGGCGTTGGCGCGACCACCGAGACCGCCACCGTCAACATCATCGAACCGGCTCCGATCCAGTCCGGGACCCAGGTCGAATACCGCTGCCGGCGCGGCTGACCGGCGACGCGCCGCCACCGGCGTTCCTCAGTGGCGCCCGGTCAGGCCGGGCTGCCGTGCCGCTTCGCGGAGATGGAGGCGGCGGCGTTGGGACGTCGGCCCCGATGGCCGGGCAAGTCCGGCGGATGATGCCCGCGCCGATGGGGCCGGGCCGGCATACGACCCGGCCCGGCCCCGCGCGGTGGATCAGTCGTTGTAGGTCGGCACCGCGGTGATCAGGTGCTGCGTCCAGCCTCTCTCGTCCACCCAGGGACCGTAGGTGAGGTCGTCACCGTTGCCGTCGTACGGGTCGGCGTCGATGTACGGGCGGAGGCCGCCGTTGTCCGCGCGGCCGAGGTAGTAGCCCTGGCCACCGGAGATCAGCTGGTTCACGCTGGACCACCGGCCCGGCTTGAGCTCGTAGCGGCTCGGGTCGCCGGTCTTCGGGACGTAGTAGGACAGGAGCGAGCCATCGTTGGAGACCGCGAGCAGCCGTTTCGGGGCGATAGCGGTCAGGGTGGACAGGGTGTAGCCGCGCCCGAAGACGGTGCGCTGGCCGATGCTCACGTCGGTGGGCTTGGGCCGGCTGACCACGTAGCGCATCAGGTGACCGTTGGCCACGCCGTACAGGTAGGCGCCGTCGAAGGCCAGCAGTTCGTGGGTCCATCCGGTTTCCAGTGCTTCGGCGGTCCGGTTGAACTGCAGCGATGCCTTGTTGGTGATGACGTCGATGCGGTACAGGCCACCCGCGGGTGAGGTGGCGAGCAGGGTGTTGTGGTTGAGCGCGACGATGGCCTTCGGCAGGAAGCCGATCTTGTCGGTGGAGGTGACCGTGTGCACCCGCTTGTGCGTGGTGGGATCGACCACGGCGTAGTAGAGCTCGCCGGTGTCGAGCACGCCGTAGACGCCGACCGGGTCGCGCGGCGCCACCGTGGCGCAGTTGCGGCTTTCCACCACGCGTGAGGTGCTGGTGCCGTCGTCGGTGATGCCCGACGGGCTGCCGTTGAAGTAGGACTCGGTCTTCGAGCCGTTCAGGAGCTGTTCGTAGTGCAGGTGCGCGGCGCTGGAACTGCCGGTGTTGCCGACCTTGCCGATCTGCTGGCCGCGGCTGACGGAGTCGCCCTCGTTCACCGACGCGGGCGCCACCATGTGCAGATACAGGGTGTGCCAGCCGTTGCCGTGGTCGATGCGCACGCCGTTGCCGCCGCCGTTGGTGTAGCCCTTGTTGACTACCTTGCCGCCGTAGGACGCCAGGATCGGCCGGTTGAGGGCCTCACCCACGACCGGGAACATGTCGATGTCATAGTCGTCGTGGCCCGGGTAGGTTCCGAGCCGCCACTTGTCGCCGCAGGCGAAGGGCAGCTGGAACAGCGGGCGGTTGGCGGCGGCGACGGCGGTGACCGCCGCGTCCTCGGACATGGTGCCGGGATCGGCCGCGGCGGGCGCGGTGGGCGCCAGGAGGCCGAGGCAGGCGACGGTGATTGCGGCTGCTGCGCCGCGATACCTGAGAGTGCGCACAGTTGTCTGCTTTCGAGGGTGATGGTGATGTGGAGGGGATGGGGTGCGTCAGCGGCCGGGGACCGCGGCGAGCAGTGCCTGGGTCCAGCCGCCGGTGTTGACAAGCGGGCCGATCTTGACGTCGGCGAGGCTGTTGTTGTCCGGGTTCGGGTCCTCGTACTGGCGTAGGGCGCCGCTGACCGTCCGGCCGTAGAACCACCGGCCGTTGCTGGCCAGGACGGCGTCCCAGCTGCGGGTGAAGTCGGCGCGGCTGGTGTGATCCACCAGGGTGTTGTCGTCCTCGTAGCTGTAGCGGTGCAGGTCGCTGGCGGTGCTCACGGCGAGCAGCTCGCCGCGGCTGATGCCGGCGATGGCCCGGTGGGTGTAGCCGCGGCCCAGGTCCCGGGGGGTGCTGATGGTGCTCTCGGTGGGTTTCTGCCGGCTGATGAAGGCGCGGTGCAGGTGGCCGACGGCGGAGTTGATGCCGTACACGTAGGCGCCGTCGGAGGCGAGCCGGTCGAAGTTCCACCCGGTGCCGGTGACGAGTACCGGGTCGTTGAAGACGAGCGAGTCGCGGTTGGTGATGATGTCGACCCGGTACAGGGCGGTGCCGCGGGTCATCAGAAGCGTGTTGAAGTTCAGCGCCGTCATCGCGGCCGGTGCCCACGGCAGCGTCCGTGTCGAGGTGACGATGCCGGTGAAGCCGTCCTGGGAGTTGATGGTGGAGAAGGTGAGGCGCTGGTCGTCGGTGACGCCGTAGACGGGGGTGAGATGGGGCGGCCCGGCGTTCTCCCACAGGGCCGAGACGATCTTCTCGGCGTTGCCGGCCTGCGGCTGGTAGCGGTCCGGGAACGCGGAGACCTGCACCTTCTGGCAGACCTTGCCGATCTCCTCGTTCTTCCACGAACCGTTGGGGTACTTGCGTTTCATCGCCGCCAGGAAGGCGTTTGTCGACCAGGCCGGGTCGAGGCGGTCCTCCTGTGATCCCCACGGGTCGCGCTGCTGGAAGAGGCCGACACTGTCGCGGTCGCCGCCGTCCCAGTTGTTCATGCGGCTCTCCACGATGGTGGTCGTGATGGCGATGACCGCGGCGCGCCGGTCCCAGTTGCCGTCGCGCACGGTGTCGACGACGGCGCGGGCGCAGGAGATCTGGTAAGCGTTCACGGTGCCCACGAGGTCGCCGGTGAGCTGAGGGCTGAGGGCGGCGGCGAGACGGCTGTCCTCGCTGGACGGGCCGCCGTTCTGGCAGGCGATCGGATCGAGGGCGGCCATCGCGGCGGTGTTCGAGGACAGCGGCACGACAGGGTCCGGAGGGGCCGCCACCGCGGGCAGGGCGATCAGGCAGCCGGTGACCGCCGACAGGGCGATGCTGAGACTTCGATGGAGCCGGTTCATAGGTTCTCCAGTGACAGGCACGGTGATCCCGTGCGGTTGGTGGGACGGCTTGCGGGCAGCAGGGAGCGCGCCGGGGCACGGTGTGTCGCGGCGGGCACGGGGAACAGGACGCCGAGGGGATCCGGCGGGGCGGTCAGGCGGAGGGCGGCGACACGTAACCGGAGATGAGGAGGCTGTCCTGGCCCATCCGGGCGGTCTCCGGGTTGATGGTCCGTTTGGTGACCTTGTCGGAGACGTTGCCGCCGACGACGGTGAGGGTGCCGTCGGGGCGTACCGACGTCACGACGTCGACGTGGCCGCCGCCGGTGGCCTGGGGCGGACCGTAGATCACCCAGTCGCCGACCTTCGGGCTGCCGTGGGTGCTGCTGGACCGCCACTTGAACAGCCGGTTGTCGACGCCCCACTTGCCGAGTCCCTGGGCGAAGTACTGGCCGCGCGGCACGCCGGAGATGCCGGCCGAGTGCCAGGTCCAGGTGGCGAACATCGCGCACCAGGGCACGGTGCCGCCGTCGCAGTCACTGTTGTAGCGGTCGCAGGCCGACTGGGTGGTGCCAACCTCGCCGAGAGCGAGGGTGGCGATCCTGCTGCGGATCCGGTTCCCGGAGTCGACCGCCGTGCAGGTGGCCGGCTGCGCCGACAGCAGGTACTGGGTCCAGCCGCGTGAGGCGACCGGGTCGTCGAGGTGGTAGGAGATGTCGGAGCCGGAGCCGTCGGCTGGATCGTCGTCCTCGTACCAGTACATCGCGCCGTCGGGGTTCTTGCCGTAGTACAGCCCGCCGCCCGGCGACACCAGGTTCTCGAAGCTCTGCCAGCCGTCGCCGTCGAGTCCCTGGCGGGTGTGAACGCCGGCGGCGTTGACGGAGTAGCTGATCAGCTCGCCGGTCGCGGTGGTGGCGATCAGCCGGTCGTCACCGGCGGCGGCGAGGGTCTTCAGCGTGAAACCGCCGGATCCGATCTCCCGCCGCTGGCCGATCTGGTCGGCGCCCGGCTTGTCGCGTGAGACCACGTACTGCAGCAGCTGCCCGCCGGTGGTGACGCCGTACAGATGTCCCTTGCCGTCGAAGGTGAGCAGCTTGTGTGTCCAGCCGCCTTCGATGCGGTCGGAGACGCTGAAGTCGAGCGACGCCTTGTTGGTGGCGACGTCGATGCGGTACAGCCCGCCGTTGGGTGAGGTGACGAGGATGGTGTTGAAGTTGAGTGTCGCCATGGCGACCGGTGTGAAGCCGATGGTGCCGGTGGACGTGACGACGTGGTCGAGGTTGCCGTTGCCGGGGTCGATCGCCGTGTAGGTGAGGCGGCCGTCCGGGAGGGTGCCGTACACCGAGACGTCCGCGGTGCAGCGGGCTTGAGCGAAGGCGGGTGTGCTGGAAGTGACGGCGACGACGCCGGTCCCGGCCATCAGGGTGAGGGCGAGGACGACCGACCGGAACAGCCGGCCACGGTAGGGACGCATGTAACGGCTCCGATGTGCCGAAGTGAGTGGTGAGCTTGTTCCTGAAGCGTCGCGGTGGGCGCTTCAACGGTTCTGCAGTTGCGCTGCAGCCGTGCTCCAGCTCCGGTCAGGACGGTGCGGGCTCGGTGATCTCGCGGCCGAACAGTGCGGTCAGGTCGGTCATCCGATACCGCTGGCCGTCCGGGCCGACGTCCAGCTGCTCGAGGAGCTGGAGGTCCACGAGCCGCTCGGTGAGCCTCTCGGCGAGCGACGGTGGCGGGGCAGCCGGAGGCGAGGTGGCGAGCAGCCGTGTCACCGCCGGGGCGGAGATCTCCGCGGTGCCGAGCCGGCTGAGGCGCCGGAACAGGTGTGCCTCGGCGTCGGTGAGCCGCCGGTAGCTGCCGTGGATGCGGGCCCGCACATCGAGATCACCGGTCGCCAGCTCGTCGAGTCGGCGGCGGTCGTCGCGCAGCCGGTCGGCCAGATCGGCCAGCCGCCAGCGAGGCCGGCCGGTGAGCCGGGCTCCGGCTGCGCGTACCGCCAGGGGCAGCCCTTCGCAGGCGTGCAGGATGGTGCCGGCGGCGACCGGCTCGGCGGCCGTGCGGGCGACGCCGACCGTGCCGGTGAGCAGGTGCAGCGCCGCGGCCGGTGCCAGCGGGCCGAGGTGCGCCGTGGCGGTGGCGTCGAGGCTCGGCAGTCGTGGGCGGCTCGTCACCAGCACCGCGGTGCCCGGCTGGGCGCTCAGGAACGGCCGGACCTCCGCGGCGCCGCCCACGTCGTCGAGGACGATGAGCACCCGCCGCCCGGCCAATGTGGTCCGGAGCATCGCGGCGAGCTCGTCGACGTCGCGCGGCAGCGTGCTGGTGGCTCCCAGCGAGCGCAGCAGCATGGCGAGCGCGCCGGGGACCGGGGTCCGCGGGCCCGGCCCGGACGCGCGTACGGCGATGAACAGCTGACCGTCGGGAAAGTGGTGCTGCACCGACCCGGCGACGGTGAGCGCCAGTGCGGATTTGCCGATGCCGGCGGGTCCGGAGACGACCACGACGGCGGGCCCGTCGTTGTCGTGCGCGGCCCGCAGTGCCGCCTCCAGCCGTGTCGTCTCCTCGGCGCGGCCGGCGAACAGCAGCGGAGGCGGCGGCAACTGGCGTGGTGACTCCACGACCGGGGCCGGGCTCACGGTCACGGCTGGTTCGGCCGCCATCAGCAGCGGATCGGCGTGCAGGATCTTGCGGTGCAGTGCCTGCAGTTGCGGGCCCGGCTCGACGCCCAGCTCCTCGCTCAGCACCAGGTAGCCCTCCTGGAACACCTGCAGGGCCTCGCCTTGGCGGCCGAGCTGGTAGAGCGACCGCATCAGCAGGGCCCGGAGCCCTTCACGCAAGGGGTGTGCCGCCACCAGCTCGGTCAGCTCGGCGACCAGGCCGCCGGTCGCCCCGACCTGAGCCTCGGCGTCGATGCGCCGTTCCAGCACGGCCAGCCGTGCCTCGTCGAGCCGGGCCGCCGCGGCACGGAACAGTGGCGTGCCGAGCCCGTCGAACGCCGGGCCACGCCAGTGCCCGAGTGCCTCGCGGAACAGCGCCGCGGCGCGGCGATGATCGCCGTTGGCCGCGGCCTGTTCGCCGCTCGCGCTCAGCTGTTCGAAGGCGTGCAGATCGAGGTCGCCGTCGGGGACGCGGACCACGTATCCGGGGGCCCGGGTGAGGATCGGGCTCGGGCCGGGTGCCGTGAGCGAGCTCATCAGCCGCCGCAATGCCGAGACATAGGTCTGTACCAGGCCGGTGGCGCTGGCCGGTGGTTGTTCTCCCCAGATGGCGTCGACCAGACGGCCGGCCGAGACGACCATGTTCGCGTTGAGCAGCCCGGCGCCGAGCAGCGCCTGCTGTTTGATCGATGTCAGTGCCAGGGACCGGTCGTGGAACCGCAGTTCCACCGGGCCGAGCACGCCGAATCGCAATGCCGTGCCGTCCATCGTCTGCACTTCTCCCCCGTGGTGACGATGCGGTTGTCAGTAGCGCATGGGCTGCGCCGAGAGCACGGTCTGGACCCAGCCGCCGGTGTCGACGGGGTTCTGTCCGCGCAGGTCGTCGCCGTCGCCGTCGAACGGTGATCCGTCGACGTAAAAGGACAGGCTGCCGTCGCGGCGCTGGCCGTAGTACAGGCCGCCGCCCGGGGAGAGCAGAGCGTCGAAGACCTGCCAGGTGGTGGAGCGCAGTTCGTGGCGGTCCCAGTCGCCGCCGCCCCTGATGCGGTACGAGATCAGTTCGCCCTCGCTGGTGGTGCCGAGCAGCCAGTCCGGGCCGGTCGCGGTGAGGGTCTTGAGGACGAAGCCGGTGCCGATGAGGCCGTCGCTGGTGATGGCCGTGGCCGCCGGCTTGCTGCCGTTGACGGTGTACCGGCGCAATTCGCCGTCGGCGATGCCGTAGAGATCACCGTGGCCGTCGTAGGCGAGCAGCTGGTGGGTCCATCCACCATCGAGGTAAACCGGCGCGTGGAACGTCAGGGACGTGTTGTTGGTGATGACGTCGACCCGGTAGAGCTGGCCGGCCGGTGAGGTGAGCAGGATGGTGTTGAAGTTCAGCGTCGCCATCGCCACCGGGGTGAACCCGACCGTGGCGGTGGAGACGACGGTCTTCAGCCGCCGGCCGCCGCCCGGTTCGATGGCCGTGTAGGTGAGCCGGCCGTCCGCGAGTGCGCCGTAGACCGAGACGGCGCCCGGCGCACCGATCCGCTCGTACCGGATGGGCGTGTAGCCGGCGTAGCTGTTCCAGGTGCGTTCGACGGCCCGGCCGGCTCCGGCGGTCTGCTCGATGACGACCGGTCTGGTGTGGTCGCTGTCGGCCCACCGCACGAACAGAGCGGCGTGGTTGGTGTGCGGGTCACCGGTGTAGCGCAGCAGAGCGTCACCGGGCAGCAGGTCGGCGGCCGGGATGCGGATGCTGCGCTCGTCGAGGTTCACCGTGGCCCAGGTGTCACCGAGTCCGCCGAGTCCCCACGCCATCGAGATCAGGCCCGAGCAGTCGGTACGGTAGTCGCCGTAGCCGTTGGTGTAGCAGCGATCCTGCGCGTACGTGACGTCGTCGGCCACCCAGCTGCGGGCGCGAGCGACAGCGCCGGCCCGGGTGACGTAGGCGTCGTCGCCGTTGTCGCCGCAGCGACCCGAGTGGTAGTTACCGGACGCCTGGGCCGGCCCGGTGACCAGCAGACCGCCGACGGCCACCAGTGACACCAGCAGCGCGCGAGCGGCCCTGTGCAGATTTACCATGATGAAACCCTCCCCGTTGTGTCGGGGCTAGGTTGCGGTGCGGTACTGACCCGCGACTGTAGGGCCTATGCCCGTATCTGACCCGTACTGCGCCCGTACTACGCTGCGGTCGTGGACCACGGCGATCTTCAATTCGGCGCCCGGCTGCGCCAGTTGCGTGAACAAGCCGCCCTCACCCAGTCTGAGCTGGCCGAACGTGCCGGGATCAGCCTTGCCGCGGTCCGTGACCTGGAGCAGGGACGCAGCCGAAGCCCTCGACCGTCGTCGATCAACGCACTGGTCGCGGCACTGGGCCTCGAACCGGCCGGCCGTGCCGCGCTGCTGCGGGCGGCAACCCGTGCCCGGCCGGGGCCGGAGCCACGGCCGACACCGGACGGTGAAGCCGGGATTCTGGTGCTGGGTCCTCTGGAGACGTTCGTCGGTGCCGAGCGCGTCGACCTCGGCTCCGGACGGCACTGCGTGGTCCTGACCCGCCTCGCACTCACCCCCAACACCGCCGTGCACCGTGACGAGCTCGTCGACCTGCTGTGGGGCCGCGACGTCCCGTCGTCGGCGGTCAATCTGATCCAGACCTACGTGAGCCGGCTGCGCCGGGCGCTGGAGCCCGGGCGGACGGCCCGCGGCATCTCGCACCTGTTGTCGCTCGCGCGCGGCGCGTACCGGCTGAACGTCACCGACGACCAGGTCGATCTGCTGCGGCTACGGCGGCTGGCCGCCCGCGCCGAGGCCACGACCGAGGCCGACGCGGCCCTCGCCCTGCTCGAGGAGGCCCTCGGACTGTGGCGCGGCGGCCCGGACGCCACCGAACTGCAGGGCACACCACTGGTCGCCCAGCTCGGCGACGAGCACCTCAACATCGTGCTGCGCCACGCCGACCTCGCCTACCGGACCGGCCGGGCCGAAAAAGCCCTGCCCCGGCTGCGGGTGCTTGCCGGGCGGCACCGGCTGCACGAGCCGCTGCAGGCCCGGCTGATCATCACGCTGGCCGCGTCGGGGCGGCAGGCCGAAGCGCTCGCGGCATACGACGGCATCCGTCAGGAACTCGCCGACGAGCTCGGCATCGACCCGGGCCCGGACCTCGTCGAAGCACACCGGGGCGTCCTGCAACGGCGGTGGCTGCGCACGGCACCCGCCCCGGCACCGCAACCCCGTACCGCTCCGGTGTTCCAGGCGCCGGCGCCGCCGGCGGACTTCACCGGCCGGGCCGACCATCTCGATCAGGTCGTCGGCCTGCTCAGTTCCGGGACGGTGTGCGTCATCTCGGGCGTGGCCGGGGTCGGCAAGACGGCCCTGGCGTTGCAGGCCGCCCAGCGGCTGCGTGCGGCGTACACCGACGGTCAGCTCTACATCGACCTGCAGGGCGCCGGACCGCAACCGGTCGCCCCGGTCGCCGCCCTGGCCCGGTTCCTGCGGGCGCTCGGGGTCGAAGGCCGCCGGATCCCGGCCGACGCTGCGGAGAGCGCCGCGCTGTTGCGCAGCACACTCACCGACCGGCGGATGCTGATCATTCTCGACAATGCCCGCGAGGCCGCGCAGGTGTTACCCCTGCTGCCGGGCGTCGGTGGCTGCGCCGTGCTGGTGACCAGCCGCCGGACCCTGGCCGACCTGCCCAGCACGAAGATCGTCAGGCTGGCCGGCTTCACCCCCGGCGAAGCGCTCGACCTGCTGGCCCAGACCGCCGGAGAGGCCCGGGTCGCGGCCGAGGCCGAGGCGGCCCGCGAGCTGACGCGGCTGTGCGGCCTGCTGCCGATCGCGTTGCGGGTCGCCGGCGGCCGGCTCGCCGCCGGTTCGGCCTGGACGATCCGCTCGCTGGTCGATCGGCTCCGCGACGAGAAGAGCCGCCTGCGGGAACTGCACGTCGGTGACACCCGCGTCAGCGCCAGCTTCGAACTGAGCTACGCCGACCTGGGGCCGACGGCCGCACGGGCGTTCCGGCTGCTCGCACTCGTGCCGGGCGACGACTTCACCGTGGACGCCGCGACCGCGCTGCTGGGCACCGACGCCCACACCCCGATCAGCAACCTGGTCGACGGCAACCTTCTGCAGACGTCGCGGACCGGCCACTTCCGGTTTCACGACCTGCTGCGGCTGTTCGCCGCTCAACGCTGCGAGGAACAGGACCCGGCGCCGGTACGGGCGGCCGCGCTGGACGGGCTGCGACAGCACTATCTCGACCGTGCCGCGGCCGCCCTGCTGCTGATCTATCCGGCGATGGTGCGCCTGCCGTACGAGCCGGAGCACACCTTCGACAGCGCCGACGACGCGCTCGCCTGGCTGGACGCGGAGATCGACAACATTGTCGCCGCGGTACGGCTGGGCGGCCCGTACGCATGGCGGATCGCCGACCAGTTGCGCGGATACTTCTTCATCCGCCGCACCGGCGTACCGTGGCTCGGCACCGCCCAGGCCGGGCTGGCCGCCGCCGACGAGGCCGATGACCCCCGGGCGCGGGCCGCCATGCATCAGACCCTGGGTCAGGCACAGTGGTCGCTCGGCCGCCACGAGGAGGCGCTGCGCCGGTACGGCGACGGCGAACGGTTCGCGCAGCAGGCCGGCTGGCATCTGGCCGCGGCCTACCTGCGGCACAACATCGGTCTCGTGGAGGCCGAGCTGGGACGCATCGCCCCGGCGCAGGAGTCCTTCCAGCAGGCGCTGCAGCTGAGCCGCCGGCACGGTTTCCAGCACGTCGAGGCGGTCACGCTCAACGATCTCGGTGCGATGTACCACGACCAGGGCCGGCTGGCCGAAGCGGCCGAACACTTCACCCAGGCGCTGGAGGTCAACACCACCCGGGAGCGGGAGCGGTCGGCGCTGGCCAACCGCAGCAACCTCGGCATGGTGTTGCGCCAGCTCGGTGACTACGACGCGGCGATGAGACATCTGCGCAGTGCCCTCGACGGCTACCGCGCCCTCGGCGACGCGAGCGGCGAACTGTCGGTCCTCGACGAGATGAGCCAGGTCTACGGCCAGCGGGGCGAACACCGGGCGGCGGTGTCAGCCGCGCGGGAAGGACTGGACCTGACGAGGTTCACCGGCAACCGGCGTGCCGAGACGGCATTGCTGACCACCACCGGCGAGGCGCTGCTGGGCGCCGGTTCACCCGCTGCCGCACTGCCCCTGTTCGAGGAGTCGTACGCGCTGGCGACCGAGCTCACCTACCCCTACTTCCAGTCACGTGCCCAGATCGGTGTGGCTCGCGCCCGGCTGGCGATGGGGGACGCCAGCGGCTGGCTGGCGCCGGCGCGGGCAGCGCTGGTCGCTGCCCGCGCCGGCGGTTACCGCCTGCTCCAGGCCGATGCGCTGCTCACGCTGGCCCGTGGCAACGTGGCGGCCGGCCGGCCGGGCGAAGCCGAGCCACTGGCCCGGGAGGCACTGGAGATCGCCCGTGCCACCGGTTCGCCGTCGCACGAGGCGGAGATCCTGCGGGAACTGGAACAGGTGTGAGACGCGCGGCCGACGCGCCCGGCGGATGGCTCGTGTCGGTCAGGTAAATGGGGTGACATCCGTCGTGGGGGTACGGAGACTTGCCGGGTGAGTCTCGACGCCGTCCTCCGTCAAGTGCGCCCGCCGTCGAAGCTGGCCGGACGGTTGTCCGTTCAATCGCTGCTCTTCGCCGTCGGCGAAGGTACCTTCATGACCGGCTCGGCGGTCTTCTTCACCCAGATCGTCGGGCTGTCCGCCGCGCAGGTCGGTCTCGGGCTGACCATCGCCGGGATCGCCGCGTTCCTGGCGGCACTGCCGATGGGCAAACTGGTCGACCGCTTCGGGCCGAAGAGGATGTGGGCCGTCAGCGCGACCGGGCAGGCGGCGATGTTCGCGGTCTGGCCCTTCATCACCGACTTCCGCGGGTACGTCGCCATGGCCGTCTGCATGGAGGTCATCGGCGCACTCGGCAACGCCGCACACGGCGCCTACACGATCGACGCCCTGCCGCCCGAGGAGCGGGTGACGTCCCGCGCGTACATGTACTCGGCCCTGAACGTCGGCTTTACCCTCGGCTCACTGGTCGGGGGTGTCGCGCTGGCGTTCCAGTCCAACGACGTCCTGCACGCGCTGCCCTGGTTCACCGCCGTGGTGTTCCTGGTCAACGGCGCCGCCATCATCCGGCTGCCGCGTGCCGCGCATGACAAGCGGACCGCGGTGGAACGGAAGGTCAAGATCCCCGGGCCGGGACCGTTGCGTAACCCCGGCTGGCTCCTGACCACCTTCTTCACCGGCGTGTTCTGGACCAACCAGGTGCTGCTCAACGTCGTGATCCCGCTGTGGCTGGTGGAGCAGACGGACGCCCCCAGGGTGCTGCTGGCCCTGCTGTTCGCCACGAACACGGTGATGTGCATCTTCCTGCCGATGGCAGCGGCACGCGGAGTCACCGGCGTACCCACGGCTCTGCGGGCGATCCGGCTGTCGTCGGCCTTCTTCGTGATCTCCTGCCTGATCACCCTGGCGACCCACGACACCGTCGGCTGGGTCACGATCGTCCTGGTCTGGCTGGGACATGTGACGGTCACCGGTGCCGAGTTGTATCTCTCGGCCGCCCACTGGACGTTCGACGCGGAATTGATGGACCCACGTCAGCGAGGTGCCTACCAGGGCGCCGGCGAGATGAGCGCCACCCTGGGCAAGGTGTGGGCGCCGGCGGTGTTCACGTTCCTCGCGATGAACTGGGGTGCCGGCGGCTGGCTGCTGATCGCCGGCATCATCGTGCTGGCGACGATCGGCATCCACCCGTCGACCGCGATGGCGCGGCGGTTCCTGGTGAAGCACGTCCCCGCCGAGGTCCTGGCCGACGCGCGAGCCTCCACCGCCGACGCGCCGGCGCCGGACGACACCCCCGCCCCGGACCCGGAAACGCGGGCGGGCCGTCGTGTCGACGCCGCCACGATACCGCCTGACTGACCCCGATCCGGTGCTCGCGGTAGCCGCCGGACGCCGGGTTGATCCGGTCACCTAGGGTCGACGCCATGACCGAAGGTGACAGCACCGACTCCCCCGCCCGGCTGCCGGTTCCCGAGGCGGCCGCGGCGACTCCGTGGGCGCTGGTTCTGCTCGCGGCCGGCGCCGTCGTAAGCGTGGTGCTCCGGCGGAGGCGCGCCAAGGCCTGACCGTTCCCGTGTGCCCGGGCCGGAGGTCACGCTCCGGCCCGGATGCTTTCGATGATCCGCGCGAAACCTTCAGCGCCGTGCC
This sequence comes from Actinoplanes sp. NPDC023801, assembly GCF_040639655.1. NCBI lineage: Bacteria > Bacillati > Actinomycetota > Actinomycetes > Micromonosporales > Micromonosporaceae > Actinoplanes > Actinoplanes sp. NPDC023801. Next base: position 106,306 of record NZ_JBFAAI010000015.1, read on the forward strand.
CGGCGTCGACCTGCCGCCGGATCAGCCGCTGCACCACGTCCACCATCTCGGTACCGATCCCCTGCGCCCGGCCGGCGTCGATCAGGTCGGTCAGGTCGGAGAAGGCGAGGCTCTGCTGGCCCGGCACGGTGTAGTCCCCGTTGTCGACAACCGCGGCGAACCCGGCGAGGGCCCCCGTCATGGCGGCCAGCCAGGGCGCCGCCATCCGCGCGAACTCGACCGCGGTCATCCCGGTCGGCGCCACCATGGCCGCGCCGTGCAGGAAACCGGCGAACATCACGTACATCCCGCTGAGCAGCGCCAGATCGTAGAGCGACGCCAGCCCCGGGTCCACACCCACGTAGCGGCTCGTCCCCCACACCTCCAGCACCGCCCGGTGATCGGCGAAGACCGCCGCCGACCCGCTGTAGAGGATCGACGCGCCCGGGCTTCCGATCATGTCCGGAACGGCCATGATGCCTCCGTCGAGATAGACGGCTCCGGCCTTCCCGGCCCACACCGCCAGTTCTCGTGCCTGCTCCGGAGTTGTCGTGGTCACGTTGACCACCGCCCGCCCGGCCAGCTCCCCGATCGGGTCGAGGACCTGGTGCACCGAGGCGTGGTCGGACAAGCAGACGATGACAACCGGGCCGGCCGCGACGGCTTCGGCTGCCGTGGCCGCCTCCGCCGCCCCGATCAGCTCCGACGCCTTGCCCGGCGAGCGGTTCCACACCGTTGTCGGGTGACCGGCCTCCAGCAGCGCCGACGCGAGCGCGGTCCCCATCGCGCCCAGGCCCAGAACGGTTACCGCAGTTTTTGTCATGCCTCGATCCTCGACGGCACTCCTACGATGGGCCAGTACCGACTATTTAGTGGGGTACTGACCGAAAGGTAAGCATGGGGACGACTGCCCGCCGCGGGCCGTACATCTGCGGTCTCGACGCCGCCATCGACGTGATCTCCGGCAAGTGGAAGGTACTGATCCTCTGGGAGCTGCACGCCCACGGCACCCGGCGTTTCGCTGAGCTGCGCCGCGGCCTGCCCGGCGTCAGCGAGAAGATGCTGATCCAGCACCTGCGCGAGATGGAGGACGACAGCCTGATCCACCGCGAGGTGTACCCGCAGGTGCCGCCCAAGGTCGAGTACTCGCTGACCGAGGACGGCGTCTCCCTCAACCGCGCTCTGGAGCCGCTCGGGACCTGGGGCACCGCCCGCGCCGACCGAATCGGCGCCGGCAAGGCCGGGATCTAGTCATCGATCGCGCCTCCGGCCCGCAGCGCTCGCTGGCATCAACCGATGATGATCGGGTAAGCCCGGAGCCATGAGCGATCCGAACCCTGAGAACTTCGCCGAATTCACCACCCAGGACGGCCCCGGCTCGGCCGACGAGGAACGCGAGAATCCGACGTCCGCGCAGTCGTCGCAAGAGCATCCGGAGCAGGAGGCACACGGCGGCAGCATGGCGCCGGGCCTGGTCGACGACACCGGCCAGCAGGTCGCGGACGTCCCTGGTGCGCCGGACTAGTTTCCGTCTCCCAGAACTCCGTGGCGAACCCTGGTGGGCCAGCGCTCCTCGAGGGCATTGCCGACCAGGGCGACCGCGAATTCCTCGGTCAGCGGCTCGTCCAGGATGAGCAGACGGTGACAACAGGCGCCCCACAGCTGGCCGACAAGGATGCGCGGGTCGAGATCGCCGCGGAGTTCGCCGCGTTCACAGGCCTTCTCGAAGGTGGCCAGCGCTAGTGCACGGCGCGGTGCCGAGTAGTACCGGGAGAAGGCCGCGGACAGTTTCGGGTCGGTCTGTGCGCCGCCGATGAGCCCGGCGATGACCGGCCCGGTCCGGCCTTCGGTGAGCAGCCGGACGAACGCGCGCATCTGTGCGGTCAGGCCGGCCCGCAGGTCGCCGGTGTCCGGGAGGACATCGCCGAGGTGACCGCCTTCGTCGCCGGGCCCGGCCGCTGGATCAACGGGCAGGTCCTCTACGCCAACGGCGGCGCCGCCTGACCGTTCACCGGCGTCGGCGGGCCATCCACTGCCAGATGTGGGTTCCGTTCATGCTCGGGTCGTTGCGGGCCAGATAGATCCACGACCAGTGGCCGTTGAAGCGGTGACCGTTCCGGACGACCTGGTCGTACAGGCTCATCAAGGAACCGGGGATCAGGTTGTGGGCATGGATCGTGTTCGGCTCCGGCGGCACGGTCGGGTCGTCGCGGGAGGTGACCAGCCAGGTCGGTGTGGTGATCCCGGTCAGCTCGGCGTCGGTGATCAGCCGCGGCCCGCCCGGGCTCAGGGACGTGACGATGCCGCAGACCGGCACGGACGAGGCGAACAGGCCGGGGTACGCCGTGGTCATCTTCATGCTCATGTACCCGCCGTTGCTGCAGCCGGCGACGTGGACGCGCCCCTCGTCGACCGGGTGACGCCGCGCCACCTCGCCGATGATCTCGCGGATCAGCGGCGCGAAGCGGGGTCCGTCCGCCATCCAGTACGAGGTGCTCTGCGGGACCACGACGTACGCGCCGGAGAAGATCCGCTGCGCCTCCGGCGTGGCGAAGCCCAGCGCGCCACGGTTGGCCCGCAACGTCGTCTCGTTGTCGTAGTAGCCGTCACCGAGGGAGGCACCCTCTCCCCCGCCGTGCAGCCAGACGACCAGCGGGCGCCGGCCGCGGCCGCTGTGCCGGTCGGGCGTGTAGAGGCGGTACTTCATGCCCGACCGCGAGACATGGTGGCTGAACGCGTCGACCTCGGGGTTGGTCAGCGGACCCTGGACGAAGGCGGCGACGGCGATCGGGCGCCCGTCGCGGCGCAGCACCGGAGCTTTCTGCGTGATCGTGTACGTGAGGTCGAGCCGCACGTTGCGGCCCCGGCTGAGGATGTAGCCGAGGGTGCCGCCACCGAGCTGCCCTTCGCCGTGTGCCAGGTCGAGCACGATGTCGCCCCGGCGGTCGAGGCGGACCGCCGTCACGGGGCGGTCGAGGGCATACTCGCTGAAGATCTGGTCTCCGCCGGCGATCGGAATCGGGCTGGCGGCTTTGGCGTGCACGGCGAAGGTGCCGGTGGTCAGCGTCGCCGGGTCGATGGGGCCGAGCCGTGCGGTGCGCAGGGTGACCGAGACGACCTGCTCGCCGCCGTCCAGCACTCGTGCGTCGAGTGTGAAGCCGACCTTCGCACCCATGCGCCCATGGGCCTGAGCAGCGGTGCCGGGCAGGGACAGCCCGGCGGCGACACTTGCGCCGGCGACCAGAACGGTACGGCGGTTGACGGGAGTGACCATGCCGACTCCAATGTTTCGCGTCCGCCTCGGGTTCAAGACAACGACGTTGGTCTATCACGCCGGCACCGGGCGGCGGAAGAGCGGCGCTTTCCCGTACGACTTCGGTGGGATGTTCGTCGACAGCATTCGGACATGAGGCGCGGGCCCACGTCGAGGGCCGGCGCATCGAAGCGGACCGCCCTTGTGCTGGTGACCCTGCTGACCGGCGCCCGGTTCGGGCCGGCCGCGCTGGTCGTCCGGGACGCGGCCGGGTTGATCGGCCCGACCGCCCTGGGTGCCGCCGTCCTCGGCGCGGCCCGCTCGTGGTTCCTGCCGGTGGGCTGGACGCTGCCGGCCGTCATGTTCCCGTTCGGCGGGACGGCGATGGCCGGTCAGGTCCTCACCTGGCAGTCGCAGCAGCACGACAGTCGTGTCGCCACGGTCACCGCGATCGTCGTCGCCGTCACCGGCCTGCTCGCCTACGCGGTCCGCGGACCGGCGCTGCGCGGTGCCGCGGCGCCCGACGCCTGAACCCGGGTTGTCCGGTCGTCGTCGGTGATCGTCCGGATCACCCGGCACGGGACACCGACGGCGACGGACAGCGGCGGGATGTCGTGGGTGACCACGCTCCCGGCGCCGATGACCGAGCCGTAGCCGATCCGGACCCCGGGCAGGACCACGGCGTTGCTGCCGATCCACACCTTGTCCTCGATCACGATCGGCTCGGAGAAGCGGCGGAAGTCCTCGCGCAGGTCCGGGTGGATGGGATGGCCCGTGGTGGTCAGGGTGACGCCCGGGGCGATCATGACTCCGTCCCCGATGCGGATCTCGACATCGTCGACGAACGTCAGATTGACGTTGCCGAAGAAGTCGTCGCCGATGTGCACGTTGCTGCCGAAGCCCGCATGAAAGGGCGAGAGCAATACGGTACGGGCACCGACCGAGCCCAGAATCCGCTCCAGCAGTGCCCGGCGCGCCTCGGCGTCCCCCGGCCGGGTGCTGTTGTACTCGAAGATCAGGTCCGCACGGCGCCGCGAGTTCTGGAATGCGGCCTCGGACTCGGTGTAGAGCAGCCCGCTCCGAATCCGTTCCAGTACCTCGTCGTGATCATTCATCGGTCCCGCCCTTTCCTGATCCGCCGTGTCGTCGCTCCGTGCCGGCCCGCCACGATGCGGCAGTCAGGCGGTCCGCCGGATGATCCTCAAGAGAAGCAGCGAGCAGCAACTCAATCCGGTGGAACGGTGACGCGGTCGAGCGCCGCGCGGCCGCGGGCCGCCTCGTCCAGGGTGGTGCGGAGGCCGGCTGGGAGCTCGATGTGCTGCTCGGTCAGGAAACCGTCGAAGGAGTCGCCGAGTCCGGCGTGAACGATACCGATGCAGTGCCGGCTCAGACGCTCCTCCCACTGCTTGTTGGTGCGGTGCCCGAGGTAGGTCAGCAGAAGGATCAACAGCTGGCATCCGGCCGTGAACAGAACGGTGAAGACGACGCTGCCGGCACCGGGAAGCGGATCCCAGGCGGAGGAATTCATGAAGACCGTGATCAGGATGGCGAGGACGCCGGCCAGGGAGACGAAGAAGGTGCTCGTCACCACGAAGTTCCAGAGTCCGATGCCGGCCCGGAAGCCGGCGCTTCTGGAAGGCGAGCAGGACCGCCGGGAAGAACGGATCCGCGACGGTCCGGAGATCCTTTTCGACCCGGTTCGCGATACGGGTCGCGCCCCACAGCATCAGCGCCTGTAGTACGCCCCCGGCCATCAGTGCGGCGCCGGCGATGATCAGGATCGTCGCCGGGCTCCCGAGCGTCGGGATCCACCAAGCATCACAATGGACCCCCAGCGCGTCCTGATCCGTCGATGGAATCCGACGGTAGCAGCCGTATTCAGCCGTCCTGTTCTTCTGTCCCCCTTGTCCCCCACTGATCGAAGGCATCAGCGCGGGCCCGCTCGGCTGATCGATTACGGTGATTGAATCGATGTCCCTGTCGTCCTGAGGCGGTCCCCCTTGCGCGTCCCCCGTCCCTCCCTCGGTGCCACTGCGGACGTCGTCGGCCTGGCCCTTGCCGCCCTCGCCGTGATCTCCTTCGTCGTCGGGCAACTGGGCTGGCTGCTCGGCCTCAGCTGTGCGGCCGTCGCCGTCGGTGGTCTCGCGCTGGTGGTGTCCTGGCAACGGCGACGTCCGATGCTGACGGCTGTGGCCGTACTCGTCGTCGGGCTCGGTGCCGGCGGTGTCGGTGCCGTAGCGGCCTCGGCCTCGGCGGCTGACACAGCGGCGGGAGCGGAGCTGCGCTTCAACCCTCAACTGGACCCGGTGCCGTACTGCCAGTCCTACTCCGGCACGGGCACCGTTCCCGACGGCTACCAGTTGCTGATCTTCGACCGTGCCAGCGGCAGCGGCGACCCGTACTACTTCCACAAACAGGCCGAGAAAACCGACCGGGGCTGGGTGGCGCGGACGATCGGGATCGGCCTCGAGCCGGCCGCCGCCGAGCCGGATCGTGACCGCGGCGCCCGGATCGACCTCTTCGCCCAGCTGGTCACCGAGGAGACCGCCCGAGTTCTGCGCGACCGCGCCAACATCGCCATCTTCCCCGAGAGCCCCGCCGCGCAATGGTTGCTGCGCGAGCTACCGGGCCGGACCACGGACACTCTGCAGTTGGTACGCGCGGCCGGCCCCGGCACCTGCACACCCAACTGACATCGCCGTTCTCGGCGGCGCGGGCCGAAAAATCACTGCGCTCGACAACCGGGATTCCCACGAGCGTGGCCTGCTCGAAGGGATCCTCGAACGGCTACTGCTGAACCTGCCCACCTCGATCGACCACAGCAGCGAGGTCTGCCGGCTCTGCAGCCTGCAAGATGGCCCCGCCGACCGCTGCCCGGTCGAGGACCGATACCAGGAGTACGTCAGGCAGCAGCACTGAGCCCTGCGGGGGCCGAACAACATCACCCCTTCGACCTCGACCCTGACGCCCGGACCGGCGGCCTCAAGAAGGGCGCCGGCTTCCTCGCTGGGAGGAAGCCGGCGTATTGCCGGTGCCCGGCAATGGTGGTGCGGGTTTACGAGCGACGGGTGACGAAGATGTCGTCCTTGCCGTTCGTGTCGTTCGTGACGAGGTTCGTGGCCGCGGCCCGGTAGAAGGCGAGGCGGCCGTCGTGGCTGAGCACGCCGCTGTCCGCGCCGTCGGCCTCGGCGCCCGAGCTGGTGACGGACACGCGCTCGGTGATGCCGCTCGTCCGGTCGTACACGAAAAGGTCGCCGGTGTAGTTGGTGTCGCCGGCGACGATCTGGCCGGAGTTCGACCAGAAGGCGATCGAACCGCCGTCACCACTGACCGCCGGGGAAGACGCCCAGCCCGAGCTGAGGGGCTCGCCGCTCGCGCGGCGGGAGACCAGAGTGGTCGTGCCGGTGACGGTGTCACGCACGTACACGTCGATGTCCTCGTTGACGTCGGCCGGGTCGAACGCGCCGGTGGTGGAATAGCTGACGTACCGGCCGTCGGCGCTGACCGACGGGTCGCTGTAGATCCAGAAGTCGGTCAGCTGCGAACCGTCGCTCGTCACGGTGATCCGCTGGATGTCGCCGGTGGTCAGGTCCTTGAGGAAGATGTCCTCCGCGTCGTTGGTGTCGCCGGGCACCAGGTTCGTGGCGCTGGAGGCGAACGCGACGTGCCGGCCGTCGGCGGTGACGACGCCCTTCGAGCTGGACCGGTCCCCCTGCGTGCCGTCGGCGGAACTGGAGGCGATCTTCGTCTCACCGGTCTGGCGGTCGTGGAGGAAGACGTCCCCGTACCAGCCGTTGGCGTCCGGCACGATGTCCTCGGAGCCGGACGCGAACGTCACGTACCGGCCGTCGCCGCTGATGGTCGGGAACATGCCGCCCCGCGCCCCGGCCGGAATCTGCTCGGTCGCCCGGGCGACCCGGTCGTACACCTGGACCTTCGGCGGTTCCGCGCTCGTGCCGGTCCACGAGTAGTAGGTGACGAACCGGCCGTCGGCGCTGATCCGCGCACCGCCGGAGTTGCCCGGCAGAGGCCCGCCGTCCGCGCCGCGGGAGATCAACTCCAGGGAGCCGCTGCCACGGTCGGTGAGGAAGATGTCGTACTTACCGTTGTCGTCGTCGGACGTCAGGTTCGATGCCTGCGACTGGAACACCACGAACCGTCCGTCGGCGTCGACGGACGGCAGGATGGAGTTCTCGTTGCCCTGGGTACCGTCCGCCGTGACCGACACCAGGTCGGTGGCGAGGACGGCGGCATGGGCGGGTGCCGGGAGTGCGATCACGAGCGCACCGGTGACGGTGAGACAGCACAGACGCGCGGACAGAGTGCGGCGCATAACTGGTGGTTCCTTTCCCCGTTGGCGTTGCTGCCTCGGACACACCGGGATCGGGTACCGAGGCCCGCGCGACGATATCAGCTTCAGTGAATGTAATGAGGGGGACGGGACCTCAAGAGGAGGCTGCGAGCGTCGATCGGGAGTTGGCGGTAGTTCTCCCGGACAAGTACAAGGCGTTCATGATGCGCTACGGCGGAGGTGTCTTCGGCTTCGTCGAATTGCTTCCGCTCATACCTGTGCCCTCAACGAGTGACGACCTGCGTACCGTCAATGTCCGAGAGTTCGCCGACCGTCGCTTCGTCGCTGTGGCCCCGGTCGGCACCGGCGACCACTGGGGCTTCCCGGTGACCGACGGCCGCTGCAGTGAGCAGGTCTGGTTCCATTTTCACGACGCCGGCGGCCATGAACCCGTCGCAGCAGACTTCCTCGATTTCATGGCCGAGTACGGGCTGAGGAGTTCCAGCGATCGAGCGCTGGAGAGCCGTCGATCCCGGTAGGCCGGTCACGTGCCTGAGGCGCCGAACACGCGAACTGCGGCAGCTCCGGATGTTCGGTTCAAGCGATTCGGCGTTCTGTTGAGCCACTTCCACTTCGGTGATCCCGGACCATGACCTCACCGGCCCCGGCCGCCTCCGCACAGCAAGGGCTGTGCACGTCAAGAGCCGCGATGTCAGTCGTGATGACGGATGAGCCGAAGAAGGCGGCATCAAGCGTGAAGGCCACCCGGGTGCCGGCGCCCGAGGGAGCGTCGAACTCTGTGGGCGGCTCGACCGGACGCAACCCGGCAAGAGTCTGGCGGAAACCCCGGCCGGCTCGCCACACCTCCACCACAGCTCGCGAACTCACCGCTGCCGCGGCAGCGCTCGACCAGCGTTCAGCGGTCAGCAACGACCCCTCGTAACCCAGCCGGGGCAGGCCGGGCTCGGTAAGGGTGTCCGCCTGGTCGTCGGTCACCGCGAAGGCGAGGTCCGCGTTGATGTCCGCGACGACGTGCGGAGTGTGGCTGGCGGCCACCTTGGCTGCCGGATGGAATGCGTGGCCGACGACCGCGCGCAGCACCTCGGTTGCCAGACGCGGATCGCCCCGGCCGACGCCGAAATACATGCCAGGCCGCTTGCGGACGGAGTCAGCCATCGTCAGGACCGTGATGTTCGCCGCGCTGTAGCAATGCTCCGTCACCCGCCAACGCTATACCGGCGAGCGGTGCTCGTTCATCGACCTTCAGCGCGCCTCGGATGCCATGCGAGGAGGACCAGGGCGACGGATGTCAGCGCGCTGGTCACGGCAGATCCGTAGTCGCTACTGACCCTTGGCGGCGGTTGTGCGCGCTTCGACTGGTAGTGCTCGATGGTGGCGCCACGCGGTCAGAGCCTCCTCGCGGGTGCCGTCCGGATGGTCGTGTCGCCAGGTGCGGAGAAAGGCGTTGAGTTCGAATTGTGCGCCGATCGGTTGGGGTTGGCCCGCCGCACCGCGGGTGGCGTGCCAGTGTGCCACTGCTTCACCAAGGGTCCGGCCGTTGCCGCTGGCGATGAATGCGCGCATGAAGGCGTCGAACGTGAATGCGGGGCCGATCTCCCGCTGAAAGTGGTCGCGAAGTACCTGACTACAGCGTTGCCCTGCTGGGATGACGGTCTGGTTCGTGACCGGGGCGCTCAATTGCCGGCCTGAGATGCGTGGGCCTGGCGGCGAGGGAGCCGGCGCTCCGTCGAGGATGGCAGCAAGACGATCGGTCAAAGCCTGCTTGCCGCCGCCGCGCGGAACGGCGAGTTCACGAGCGAGAGCCGTCAGTTCCTGCAGGGTCCAATACCACCGGCGCAATTCAGCGCCGGTCAGCGTTGCCGACAGCGGGGGCCTTGTCTCGGACATGGCGTCGAGGATGCCAGGAGGGTACGACAGAAAGCGGCCCCGGCGGCCGGACGAGTCGCCGATGCGCGCTCGGGCAAGCCTTCGGCCGGTGCCGTCAACCCGGTCGCCCTCGCTTACCCCAATCGGTCAGAATGCGAGACCGGCACGCGACCTGTGGCCGGTATTCCTGCTCGGCGTAACGGAGCTGGGGCGGCATGTGGAAGGTGATGGAGGTCCAGCGCGGGCTCGCCCGCAAGGCCGCGGCTGATCCCGGATTCGCCGAGTTCGGCGCTGCGAAGTGATCCTGGTTGTCACCGGCGCGGCCCGGGGCGAGGTGTGGATGGATGATCGCGGCGCGGACAACGGACTTGCACCGCTGGCGGATTTCCGGACCTGGTATCTCGGTTGGTTGGAAGGCAGCAGATGAGACGACCGGTGGCGGGGTCAAGCGCCGGCCTCGCTGCGCAGCGAGGTCGCGGTTATCAGAAGTTCCGCGGCGTCCCTGTCGCCGACGACCGAGATCGCGGGCAACCGCGCGAGGGGGGTGCCGCCGATGATGCAGGCTTTCCAGTCCCGGGTGGAAGCAGCAACGGCCGCGTCGGTGATGCCCGGTTCGTCCACCCGGTCGATCGTGGTGGCGTCAGCCGTCATGACGGCGTGGTAGTGCACGGGCGAGAGGCTTTCCTGGCGGGAGTCCGTCAGCGCCAGCGACACCGTCCGGGGGCCGGGATGGTGGTGGGCAGGGCGGGCATGGGTGCGCATGGCTAGGACCAGCGTGTCCGGGCTCATGTCGGCGTCGAAGGGCATCGAAGGTGATTGCACGGCCCATGCCGACAGGGTCGAGTTGACGGCCTCGAGTTGACGGCCCCAGTCGGTGAGTTCGTAGACGTCGACCCGGCCCGGTCCGGGTAGACGACGTTGCACGGCGATCCCGTACGTGGTCAGCTCCTGGAGCCTTCGGGTGAGAATGGCCGGCCCGATCCCGAGTACGTCGCGCTGCAGGTCGGCGAAGCGCTTCGGTCCTAGCAGCAGCTCGCGCACCACGATCATCGTCCACCGCTCGCCGATGAGGTCCAGTGCGTGCGCAGCCGCGCAGCCGTCGTTGTAAGAGCCATAGCTCCGCCGGGACACCATCCGCCCATGGTACTACTGTTAAAGTAGCGCCCACTATTGATCTGGTAGCACGGTCCCGGTGATCGCTGCCGACCGGCGACCCGCAACCGAAAGGATGCGTGCCATGACCCACGCGACCGGCACCGGGCTCTGGGACTTCATCCGCGCCGCGCGCCGATCCCTGGCAGACGACCTGTCCGGCCTCGACCCCGCGGGATGGCACCAACCGACCTTGTGCACCGGCTGGGACGTGGAACACGTCGTCGCCCACCTGACCGCCGCCGCCACGATCGGCCGGTGGCGATGGATCCGCAGTATCCTGCTCGCCGGTTTCAGGCCCGCCGTGCACAACGAACGCCGCCTGCGCGAGCATCTCGGGTCCACTCCCGCAGAGACACTCCGCCGATTCGAGGCCATCGTCGACGCGACGGTCGCCCCCTCCGGGGACACGGCCGCATACCTGGGCGAGGTACTCGTCCACAGCCAGGACATCCGGCACCCCTTGGGCATCGGCACGGAACCGGACGTCCGGGCGCTCACCGCAGTGGCCGACTTCTACGCCCGGCGCGACTTCGCCGTCCCCAGCAAGACTCTCGCGTCAGGGCTGCGACTGACAGCAACAGACGGCCCGTTCACGGCGGGAGAGGGCGCAACAGTTTCCGGAACGACCCTGGCACTGGTGATGACGATGGCCGGTCGGCGCGCATACATCGAGCACCTGGAGGGCGAGGGCCGCGACATGATCATCGACCGGCTCGGATAGCGGGCGGCGCTGTCCAACGCAATGCTGCCGCCTCGGGCCATCGGCAAGGTCCCGCATCGGTCAGAGGGAGCGCGCTTCACGGCTTTGCGGTCGCGGCAGGGGAAAGAGGGTGCTCAGTCTGCGGAGGGCTTCGCTGTCGCCGGTCGCGGAAGCAGCGCCGTTCTCGATCGCCTGAGCGAGGGTGAGTTCGTGGCCGGTGATGCGGAGGAACGCGTCGTTGCTGATCGTGATGGTTGCGTCCGGGCGCTGGGCGGGTCCGTGCACCGTCTCGATCGTTCGGTCGTCGACGCGCGCATGGAAGGGTTCGTCGCCGACGCGGAACTCGTACACCGCGCGGAGCCCGGCGGCGGCCTCGGCGTCGAAGCAGGCCCGCAGGCCCAGTAACGCCCAGCCGGGGTGGAACGTCTCGGTCTCGCGCCGCTCCCCCATCGCCCATTTCAGGCCCCACCGGGCTAGCGACAGGATTGCCGGGCTGAGTTCCTCGCCGGCTTCGGTGAGGGCGTACGCCGGTGTGCGAGCCGGTGGCGGCAGGGTGACCCGGCGTGCGAGCCCCTCGTGTTCCAGGTGTTTGAGCCGGGCGGCGAGCAGTCCGGTGCCGAGACCGCGCAGGCTGGCCTGTAGATCGCCGAACCGTTTGGGGCCGGTCAGCAGCTCGCGGATCAGCAGCAGGGTCCAGCGTTCGCCGACGAGATCGAGGGTGCGCGCGGTCGCGCAGTACTGGTTGTATGTTCGCTGCTCCACTTCATTACTTTAGACTTCGCGCTTCTCGTTTCCGGAGCGGTGAGCTCGGAGGAGCATCCGGGCCAGGTGGTCCGGATGGGTGAGCATCACGTCGTGCGGTCCGTCCAGCGCGAGCGTTCGATAGCCCAGGTCCGCGCCGAATCGGTCGAACGGATAGGACTGCGGCCGGCAGTGGATGGCGGTTCCGGTGATCCGGTCGACGGCTCCGGTCAGACGAGTCGGCTCGGTGAACGTGCGCAGCGGCTGCGAGACCATGCGCTCGGTCAGCAGAGCTGCGGTGTCCGGGTCGTGGATGCCGAACGCGGCCGGCGGTGGGGCCGGTATCCGATGGCCGCCGCCGAATGTCTCGGCGGCGGTGCGGACCGCGTCGACGAAGGACTCGGGGGCCAGGCTGAACATGCTGGAGCCGTCGGGACCCGCCCATCCGTCCACGAGGACGATGTGGCCGACGGCGCCGGGTCGCGCGTCGGCCGCCTCACGGACGACCAGGCCCGCGTAACTGTGGCCCACCAGCACGACGTCGCCCTCCGCGACGCTGTCGAGAACGGCGATGACCGTTCGGGCGTGATCGTGGAGCCCCTGATCGCCGGCGGCACGGAGATCGGGAGTGAGGGTGCGAGCTCCGGCGGCCTGCAGCACCTTTTCGACGTGGCTCCACGCCCACGGACCGTGCCAGGCGCCGTGGACCAGGACGAAGGTGGTCATCCGGATCTCTCCTTGCTTCGCCATCGCCTCTCCCGTCATCACCGCTGAGCCTAGCCGTTGACTTCTGGATTTTGAAGTGCGAGGTTCAGATATCGGTAATTACGAACAAGAGTTGAGGATGACTACACCGCTGTACACGGCCCGGGCGCACGTCGCCGGAGGCAGGAACGGGCGCGGGCGCACCGCGGACGGACAGTTGACCCTGGATTTGCGGCACCCCAAGGAGTTGGGCGGCGACGGTACGGGCGTCAACCCCGAGCAGCTCTTCGCGGTCGGCTACGCCGCGTGCTTCGGCGCGACGCTCGCTCTGGTCGGTCAGAGCGGCCATCTCCGAGCGGACGACGCGGAAATCGACGCGTCCGTCTCGTTGATCCCCGGCGACGGCGGCCGTTTGCGGCTCGAGGTCGAGTTGGACATCGGGTTGCCGTCCGTCACCGATGAGCAGGCAGTGGCTCTGACCCGGGCGGCCGAGCAGGTCTGCCCGTACTCCAATGCCACCCGCGGCAACATCGACGTGGCGTTGACGGTCAACGGCACACGGCTGTGACACCGGACCCGCTCCCCTGCCACCCAGGGGAGCGGGCTGCGTGCGGGTGATGTCTTATCCGCAGTCGAATTGATAGTCGAATGGTCGAGTCGGGCACTTGGTGCAGACGAACAGGTAGATCCCGCCGGCATCGCCGAGCATCAGGCCGGCTCGCACCGAGGCGGGCGGGCCGACGCCACCGCACCTGCGGCCGCGGCGCGGCGAACGGTTCATGATCGAACGGGCGCCACAGCACCTGCAGCACATCCATGCCGTCCGGGAACGGCAGCTCGGGAAGGAAACTCCCGCGGCACGTTGACAGGTCCGGGCAGTGTGGTGTGCACGCCCGCGATCCTAGACATCGGTCACCGCCACTTCCGGCCGCGAACGGGTAGCCGATCTCATACCTACCGCACCTATGCCTGGAGCGGATGCCACTCGCCGAGCTCGCCGGCCCGTCCAGTACGGAGATAGGCCTGCACCAGGGCCCATGCGCGGTGGACATCCATGACGACGTCGCCGGTGAACCGTGCCAGTTCGTCTATCACCGGCACCTGGACGTATGCCTCGTGCGGCACGGTGCCGTCCCCGGCGAGCAGAAAGGACTGGGCGTACGGGTCAACGACGAGCATATGAACAACCGCGTACTCCCCGCGGAAACCGATAGTCAACTGCGGCGACTCGACGTTCCCATGCTTGACTTCGATGTAGCCACGGATGCGGCGGCGGCGCAGCTGGCGGAAGTGATGGTCCAGCTCCGCCGGGCCGGAACGTACCGGTGCCGGGCGGAATCGGCGCGACCTCAGCTCCGTCGCGGACCAGACGACATCCATCGCCGGAGTGTAGAGGTCCGCACTCTGACGTCACCGCCAGCAGGTGTTCGCGTGACAGAGCGCCGGGCACGGCCGACCGTCAAGCCACCGGACATGACGGCCTCGCTGAAGGCGCGACTTCTCGGCAGCAGTCGAGGGCGTCGGCGCGGCTGATTCAATGGTCACGTGAGTCGCGTGGAGGTTCGTTGTGCCGACATCACCCTGTCCTGCGTCGACAGCGGATCGGGTCACCCGGTGGTCCTGCTCCATGGCCTGGCCGGGAGCGCACAAGAAATGCTGCCTATCGCGGAATCTCTCCTCCAGCGCGGCTGTCGCTTCATCGCGGTGGATCAGCGTGGTCATGGCTTCTCCACTCGCCGCCCGCGAGACCTGTCACGCGAGGCGTACGTCCGCGACGTGGTGGCCGTGGTCGAGGAACTCGCCGCCGGCGGTCCGGTGTCGCTGGTGGGCCAGTCGATGGGCGGGCACACGGCGATGCTGGTGGCGGCTCGGCATCCCGCCCTGGTGCGCCGGCTGGTGATGCTGGAAGCGGGTGTCGGCGGTGGTGACGACGCCGCGAGCTACCCGGCCGAACTCGGTGACTGGTTCAGGTCGTGGCCGGTTCCGTTCGCGAATGCCGCGGCGGCAGCCGAGTTCCTCGGCTCAGCCCCGATCGCCCGATCCTGGGTCCGTGACTTGGAAGATCGCCCCGACGGGCTGTGGCCGCGCTTCGAACCAGACGTCATGCAAGCAGCGATCACCGCCGTGGCGGAACGATCGCGGTGGGAGGAGTGGCAAGCAGTCGAGGCTCCCACCATGCTCGTCCGCGGCGGGAACGGCACCCTGCCGGCGGCCGAGGTCCGGCAGATGCTGGCGTTACGCCCCGACGTTCGGCATGTCGTCATTCCGGATGCCGGCCATGACGTACACCTGGAGCAACACGACGCGTCGGTACAGGTTCTGTTGGAGTTCCTCGACTGCTGACGAACCCCGGAGACGCCACTTCAGCGCCTCGGCCCGGGCCGCTGCTACGCGGCGGCCGGACCGCACCCCGGACAGGATGCGCCGCCGCCTCCGAAGACGACCGCGGCGCCCGTCTCGGCGGCGATCCGGTCGGCCAGGGCGGTTGAGAACACCTCGGGCACCCGTGTCGACCAGCCCCGGCCACAGCTCCTCGCTCTGCACCAGCAGACGATGCCCCGCCCAGCACGTTGTGCCGGGCCGGTGAGCACCGGCCCGGCGCAGGCGCGTGCGGGTGGATCAGGAAAGACGCCAGTTGTGGTACACCGAGCCGCTGCACGGAACGGTGTAGACGTCGCCCAGTGATCCGTTGCCGCGGTTACTGCTCAGGCACCAGCCGGTCTCGTTGCTGATGATCTGGAAGTAGCCGCCGGGGACGGTGCCCGTGACACGCCGCCATTTGTGGTATGGGGAGCCGGTGCAGGCGGTGGTGAAGACCTTCCCTGAACTGCCGGTACCCCAGTTGCTGCTCAGGCACCAGCGGCTCTCGTTGTTGTGGATGGTGCCGACACCGTCCTGGATGTACCACTCGTGGTATTCCGAGTCGCTCGGATGAGCGGTGTAGACCGGCCTCTGCGGTTTGTCGGCGTCGTTGGTGCTGAGTTCCCAGCCGGTGCCGACGTTGGTGATGGTGCGGATGATGTCGGCCTTGGCCGGTGATGGATCGATGAAGGTAAGGACACTGACGGCCAGGGCGAGCAGCGCCGTCAGAATGGCTGTCCGCTGCATGGCGGAAACCTCGAACGATCGTGACATCTGAGTACCCCCGTTGGTGATCAACGATGCTCGATGAGCCTCACGGGCGATGCTTAATCAGGGGTGAACACAGTAAACCGCCCGAACGATCGGATGGCAGCCATTCAGTCCCTTGTGGATAACTACGGTGGCCGGATTCGGTTGCGTCCTCCAGTCGTGTGCCGCCGTCGAGGCGGCTGACGCCGGACGTGATACGCCGCGCCGCCTGTTGGCCGTACCCGCCGAGCCGGCGGTGACGGGCGCAGGCTCGGAACAGATGTCTCTGCCGGCCGGTCAAGGAACCGCTCGCGTAAAGGTGCCACCATTCGGGCCATCGCCGGCGAACTCAGCCTGTCCAGGCGGAACTCCGCGAGCGCGGATACCGCGGCAGCACCTACCACGCCATCGGTCGCGGAGCGGGATCCGCCGAGGTCACGCCGCGGGCAGGCGGACCTCGAACTGGCAGCCGCGGCCGGTGTTGCGGACGCCGACCCGGCCGCCGTGTGCTTCGACGAGGCCTCGGACGATCGCCAGGCCCAGACCGCCGCCCGCGGAGCCGTTCGCTCCGGGTGTGCGGGCGCGTTCGCCGCGGAACGCGACGTCGAAGACACGGTCCAGGTCGTTCTCGGGGATGCCACCACAGGTGTCGGAGACGGCCAGCCACACATCGTCGTGCTCGTGGCCGGCGGTGATGTGCACGGTGCCGTCCTCGGGTGTGTACCGGACCGAGTTGATCAGCAGATTGCTGACGACGCGGGCCAGCTCGCGCTCGCCGGCCCGCACCACCGGCCAGCCGCTGTCGGCGGCCACCAGCTGGATGCGGCGGCTCGCGGCGAGCGGGGCGACGCCGGCGAGAGCGTCGGAGACGATCTCCCGCAGCGGCACGGTGGTGGGTGCCAGCCGCAGCGCGCCGGCGTTGATCCGGGACAGTTCGAACAGGTCGTCTACGAGCTGGGTCATGCGGTCGGTCTCCACCCGGATCCGCCGGTGGTATTCGTCGACGGTGGCCGGGTCGCTGATGATGCGGTCCTCGAGGGCCTCGGCCATCGCCCGGAGCCCGGCCAGCGGGGTACGCAGGTCGTGTGACACCCAGGCGACGAGTTCCCGCCGTCCCGCCTCGAGCCGCCGCTCGCGGTCCCGGGCGGCCTGCGCCCAGACCGCGGAGGCGGCCAGCCGCCTGCCGAAGACCGCCCCGACGCCGAGGCTGATCAGCGCCGACGCGGTCACTGTGACGAGGACGACCCACAGGTCGTGCGGGGACAGGAACATCGCCTGGGCCACGGTGGCGACGCCGGCGACCACGGCGAGCACGGTGACGGCGAGCATCACCATCACGTGCACGAAGATCGACCGGCCACGCAGCAGGCGCAGCATCGCGGCACCGGACAGGCCGACGACGCCGCCGGCCGCGAGGGCGTACAGGCCGATGAGCAGTGTGTCGTTCACCGGGGGGCTTCCTCGTCGAGCGGGTCGTAGCGATAGCCGACGCCCCAGATGGTCCGGATGCGGCGCGGCTCGGCGGGATTCTGTTCGATCTTCTCGCGCAGCCGGCGGACGTGGACGGTCACCGTGGACTGGTCGCCGAACTGCCACCCCCACACCTTTTCCAGCAGTTCGGTACGGGACCACGCGCGTCCCGGGTGCCGCATGAGGTGCACCAGCAGCTCGAACTCGCGGACGGTCAGCGCCAGCGGTGCCCCGTTCAGCTGGGCGACGCGCCGGGCGATGTCGACGGCCAGTTCCGCGTCGACGAGCTTCACGGCGCCGGCCGGATCCGGGGTGTTCCCGGCGCTGCGGCGCAGCACCGAGCGGATCCGGAGCACCAGTTCCCGGGGCGAGAACGGCTTGGTCACGTAGTCGTCGGCGCCGACCTCGAGCCCCAGGACCCGGTCGGCCTCCTCGCCGAGTGCGGTCAGCATGATGACCGGCAGGTCGGGCAGCTGCCGCCGGATCCGGCGGCAGACCTCGAGGCCGTCGATGCCGGGCATCATGAGGTCGAGCACGACGAGGTCGGGCCGCTGGGTGGCGATCGCCGCAAGTCCGTCGGCGCCGTCGGCGGCCAGCTCGACGTCGCAGCCGTCCTGCAGCAGGTAACGCCGGACGACGTCACTGACCGTGGGGTCGTCGTCGACCACCAGCACCCGAGGTCCCATTCCCGCCACGCTACCGACCGCGTTCCGGCGAACCGTCCCCGCCGGGCCTTTCGGATTCCTTACGGCCGGGCCGCGGCCGCGACCGGTTCGTCCACGGCAGCCACCGGACCGGCGCGGCAGGCACATCAGCAGGGCCGTGCCGGTGATCAACAGCAGGACGACGATCAGATTCCGGCCGTACGGCAGCGGCAGCACCGAGGGATCGTCCGCGGACCGGCCGAAGCCGAGCACGAGCGGCGCGGCCACGAGGCTGATCGCGGCGGCACTGATGGCGGCGCCCCGCACCGCCGGCCGGTACCGGTCCGGGACGAACCGGCCGATCGCGGCTCCGGCCGTCAGCATCACGGCCATCCAGACGATGTCGTGACCGGCCACCACGCCCGCCAGGAAGATCAGCACCCCGGCCGGCGCCAGGCCCGGGTCGGTGAGGGCTCCGGCGACGGCGTACCCCATCAGCAGGACACCGGCGGCGATGAGGGCGATGCGGGTCCTCATCCCGGCTCCCCCACAGCGATCCGGGTCAGCCATTTGGTCTGCAGCACGCCGGGCCGGTTCGGGGCGATCAGCCGCGCCGGATAGCCGTGGTCGAGGTGCAGTGGTTCCCCGTTCAGCCGCAGGGCGACCAGTGTCAGCGGGTCGCGGACGTGCGGCGGCGCCACGGCCGAGGCGCGGTACCGGCCGGCCGGCTCGAGCGACTCCACCTCGACGCTCGCCCGCTCCGGGTCACCGCCCACCAGAGCCACCAGGTCGCGCAGCCGGACCCCGCTCCACCTTCCGGTGGCGCTCCAGCCCTCGACACAGGCGATCGGCAGTTCCGCGGTGTACTGCGCAAGGTTCTGGAGGGCGGCGAGGTCCAGGGTGGTGCGACCGGTGGGTCCGGTGACCACCAAGCGGTACGAAGGGCTCAGCGCGAGTGTGCGTACACCGGCATGGTCCGCGGTCTTGTTGACCGGCACCCCCTGGGGGCCGATGTCCGGACGGCGCGGCGCGAGCACCGCCAGGCCGGACAGTGGCCGGACCGTCTGGCCCGCGGTGGTCAGGGTGATCAGCCCGGCCGCGGCGGCGACACCACCGAGCAGCCGTCGCCGGCTCATCGCGTCCGGCTCCGGCTCGGGGGCGGGACCCGCCAGAGCGGCACGGACGACCGGCAGCTGTACGCCGATGTGCACCAGCAGAGCGCCGGCCGCCAGCCAGGCCACCCAGTAGTGGCCGGCGGTGAAGAAGAACGGCATCGGCGCGTACCACCGCGCGATGTTCAGGACGCCGCCGACCACCTGGAACAGTGCCGCCGCCACCAGAACCGCCACGCTCACCCGTTCGGCGGCGTGCGCGATCGACCGGATCGGCGGCCAGGTGAACAGGCGCGGGTAGACCGACCACAACTTGGCGCCGAGCAGCGGCACCGTGGCGAGACCCGTCACGACGTGCAGGCCCTGGGTGAACCGGTAGAGCCCCACCGGGCGTGACGGCCATCGGAACCAGCCCGGCGGATGTTGCACGAGATGGCTGACGAGGCCGGTCAGGAAGCAGATGCCGAAGGTGACGCCGAGCGCGATGCCGAGCAGTGCGGTCAGCCGGACCGACCGCAGCCGTGACCGGAAGACCGCCGGGCCGCCGGTCATCGGGGTGTCAGGGTGGCGAACCATCGATCCGCCTCCGTCCAGGTCTCGAGCAGGCGCATCGCGGCGCTCGCCGCCACCGCGGAGAGTTGGTCGAGGGGCACGCAGGCCCAGCGCAGCGGGCCGCCAGCCGGCCCCTGCACCGTGGCGACACCGGCCCAGGCCGGGGTGCCGGGCGCCGCCAGTTCGGCGTGGATCCGGCCGGCGGGGGCCAGCAGCTGCCGGCAGCGGTGCAGCAGCCGGCGCGGGTCGCCGCCGATGCCGATGTTGCCGTCGGCCAGCAACAGGTGCCGCCACCGGCCGGTGCCGGGCAGCGGGTCGAAGACGTCCCGCTGCAGGGCGGCCGCGCCGCGGCGCCGGGCCAGGCGGACCGCCGAGGCGCTGATGTCGATGCCGAGGGCCGGCTGTCCCGCACCGGTCAGCGCACCGGTGAGCCGGCCCGGACCGCAGCCGACGTCGAGGGTGGGCCCGGTGCAGCGCTCGAGCAGTGCGGTGTCGCCGGCGATCGCGTCCCGGCACCAGGCGGCCGGGGCGAACCGGAGTACGGCGCCGCTCGGATGACGGGCCGTGAACGTGGCGGCGACGCCGGCTTCGGCCCGGCTGATGGCGGTGTCGAAGACCGCGACGGCGTTCACCGGGCGACCGTCCCGGGTGACGGCACCGCGGCCGCGACGGCACGGGCGAACCGGCTGCCGGGCGGGCACAGCGCGGCCACGGCGCGGGCGTCGGCGGCGGTGTCGACGTCGCGCAGCCGGTCCAGCAGCCACACCCGCAGACCACGGCGGTGCAATGCGGCCAGGGTCTCCCGGCCGGTGGTCGCGGTGGAGGTCGCGATGGTTCGCACGACCGTGGCATCGCCGGGTTCGCGCAGGCCCAGGGCCCACCAGCCGCCGTCCGCGGACAGTCCGAGCACGGCGTCGTGCGTGCCGAGCATCCGCGCCGCCGCGTCGAGATGTGCGACGGCGAGTTGCGGGGTGTCCATGCCGATCAGCACCGCGGGTGCCCGGGGCACGGGTGTTCCGGAACGCGTTGGCGATGCGTTCGCCGAGCGGGCCGCCGCGCTGGCTGACCGTCGCCCAGCCGGGTGGGGCCGGATGTTCGCCGTCGAGGACGAGGACGCGGGAACCGGCCGTACCCGCGGTGACGGTGTCGAGGGTGTCGGCCAGCGCGGCGGCGGCGATCCCGGCCGCCTGTGCCGGTGTGCACGGTGGACACAGGCGTGTCTTGACCCGCCCGGGGACCGGCGCCTTGGCCAGGACGAGGATCCGTGGTCTCATCGGGCCAGCACCGCGCCCATGTCGCGGACGGCCCGCGCGGTGCCGAGCAGGGTGCCGGTCACCTTCGACCGGGTACCGGCCGCCCGCGGGTGGTAGTCGACGTCGACCTCGATCACGCGCCAACCGGCCCGGCCGGCCGCGATCAGCAGCTCCAGCGGGTAGCCGAAACGGCGGTCCCGCAGGTCCAGGGCCAGCAGATCGTCGCGGCGTACCGCCCGGATCGGCCCGATGTCGTGGAGGTCGAGCCCGGTGGTGCGGCGCAGCCGATGAGCGAGAACGGCGTTGGCGGCCCGTGCGTGCAGCGGCCACACGCCCCGGGCGGCGGGACGGCGGCGGCCGGTGCCCAGGTGTGCCTGCCCGGCCCGCACCGGATCGGCCAGTCGCGGCAGCTGCCGCGGGTCGAACGAGCCGTCGGCGTCCATCACGCACACCAGCCCGTCGGCCGGGTCGGCGGCCAGGACACCGGCGTGCACGGCGGCGCCGTAGCCGGGTTCGCGCACGGTGATCACCTCGGCCCCGCAGGCGCGGGCCACCTCGGCGGATCCGTCGGTCGAGCCGTTGTCCACCACGATCGGCCGGTAGCCGGCCGGCATCCGGGCCAGCAGGCCGGGCAGGGCCGGGGCCTCGTCACGGCAGGGAAGAACCACATCGGTCATGCGGCGGACGCTAGGTCAGGATCGGCGGGCAAGGTCTTACGTGCCGATGACGAAGTCTTACGAACCTCTGACGGTACGCCGCGGACCGGGTCCGCCGGCCGTTTCCGGCTCTAGCGTCGGCGCCGTGACTCACGTACTCGTCACCGGCGGTGCCGGTTTCATCGGAACCCATGTCGTGGCCACCCTGCGGGAGGCCGGTCACCGCGTCACCGTGGTCGACGCCGGTCATCCCGGCGCCCACCGCGGGCCGTTGCCGGACACCGTGGCGGGCGCCCCGGTGATCCGGCTGGACCTGCGTGACCGGCCCGCGGTCGCCGATGTGCTGGCCGATGTGGACGCGGTGGTCCATCAGGCGGCGATGGTCGGGCTCGGCGTCGACCTGGACGACCTTCCGGAGTATGTCGGCTGCAACGATCTCGGTACGGCGGTGCTGCTCGCCGGGATGGCGCGCGCGGGCGTTCACCGGCTCGTCCTCGCCAGCTCCATGGTCGTCTACGGCGAGGGTGCCTACACCTGCCCGGAGCACGGTGCGGTGAGCGCGGCGCCGCGGATCGTCGCCGACCTGGCCGCCGGCCGGTTCGAGCCGGCCTGCCCGGTCTGCGGCACCGAGGTCCGCCCGGGGCTGATCGCCGAGGACGCCCCGCTCGATCCGCGCAGCGTGTACGCCGCCACCAAGGTCGCCCAGGAACACCTCACCGCCGCCTGGGCCCGGCAGACCGGCGGTTGCGTGGTGGCGCTGCGCTACCACAACGTGTACGGCCCCGGTATGCCACGCGACACCCCGTACAGCGGGGTCGCGGCGATCTTCCGGTCGGCGCTCGAGGCCGGCCGGGCGCCACGGGTCTTCGAGGACGGTGGGCAGCGGCGTGACTTCGTGCACGTGCGGGACGTCGCGGCGGCCAATCTCGCCGCACTGGACGCCACCGGCACGAACACCGGGTGGCGTGCCTACAACATCGCCTCCGGCCGCCCGGCCACCGTCGGGCAGATGGCCGCCGAGCTGGCGCGGGCCGCCGGCGGCCCGGCCCCGGTCGTCACCGGCGAGTTCCGGCTCGGCGACGTACGCCACGTGGTGGCCTCCCCGTCGCGCGCCGGGACCGAACTCGGATTCCGGGCCACCGTGGATCTCGCCGACGGAATCGCCGAGTTCGCCTACGCACCGCTGCGCGGATGAGCGTCCGGTCGCGGCACCGCCTCACGCGAGCCGACCTGATCGCCGCCGGAGCCGCGGCCGGCCTGTTCGCGGTGGCCGCCGTCATCGGCGGCGTGCTTCACCTGCTGGGACGCCCGGTGCACGCGAGTACGGCCCCGCTGTTCGCCCACTGGCTGCCGCACGTCGGCCCCGGCACACCGCTGGCGCTGCTGACCGCGGTCCTCGTCTGGTGGCGGGGCCCGGACCTGGCGGGCCGGCTGGCCTGGCGCCCGTTGCTCGCGCTGTCCTACCTCTGCGCCGTGGCGTGGACGCTGTCGCTGGCCCTGATCGACGGCTGGCAACGCGGCGTGGCCAGCCGGCTGACCACCGCACACGAGTACCTGCACGAGGTTCCCGGCATCACCGACATC
Source organism: Actinoplanes sp. NPDC023801 (assembly GCF_040639655.1). Classification (NCBI taxonomy): domain Bacteria; kingdom Bacillati; phylum Actinomycetota; class Actinomycetes; order Micromonosporales; family Micromonosporaceae; genus Actinoplanes; species Actinoplanes sp. NPDC023801. The sequence goes on from NZ_JBFAAI010000015.1 coordinate 129,399, forward strand.
CCCGCGATGCTGAGCGGCTTCACCGAACGGATCCTGGACTTCCAGCCGGACTCGTGGACCACCCACGTGTCCGGTCATCCGCCGGGCGCCGTGCTGGTGTTCGTCTGGCTGGACCGAATCGGTCTCGGCGGCGGCGGCTGGGCCGGGATGCTGTGCGTTCTCGCCGCGGCGCTCGTGGCCGTGGCCGTGCCGCAGACGGTGAGGCTGCTCGGCACCGACGACGCGGCCCGCGCCGTGCTGCCGTTCGTGGTGCTGTTCCCCGGAGCGGTCTGGTCCGGGGTGTCAGCCGACGGGTTGTTCGCCGGTGTGACGGCCTCCGGGACGGCTCTGCTCGCCTGCGGCGTCGTGAGGGGGCGCCCGGCCGGCGCGGCTGCCGGAGGTGCGCTGCTCGCGTTCGGCTGCTACCTGTCGTACGGGCTGGTGCTGATGGCTCCGATCGCTGTGATGGTCGTCGTGCTGGCCGGCCGGCACCGGCGGACAGCGGGCTGGGCGTTCGCCGGTGCCGCACCGGTCGTGGCCGCGTTCACGGCCGCCGGCTTCTTCTGGCTCACCGGCTACCGCCTGGTCATCGAGCGCTATTACCAGGGCATCGCCGCCGACCGCGCGTACGGCTACTGGGTCTGGGCCGACCTCGCACTGGTGGCCGTCGCCGCCGGCCCCGCGGCGGCCGTGATCCTCCGCCGTGCGGTGCCGGCCGCCCGGCGGGCCGCGGCCGTCCCGCGGTCGCTCGCCGGCAACGCCAACGCCACCTGGCTGCTCGTGGCGGCTGTCGCGACGGCGATCCTGGCCGCCGACCTGTCCGGCTACAGCAAGGCGGAGGTGGAACGGATCTGGCTGCCCTTCACCGTGTGGCTGCTGTCCGGGGCCGCGCTGATCCCGTCCGCCGACCGCCGCACGTGGCTGGCGGCGCAGGCCGCGGTCGCCCTGACGGTCAACCATCTGCTCCTGACGCACTGGTAGGACCGCCCGGGCTCGGGGTGTCGGTGACGATGCCGCCCGCTTGAAACCCGGACCGCCGGCCGGGTCCAGCCGGATCCAGCCGAGCCGATCGCCGGACGTCGATCGGTGGGCGATGCTCACCCCGCACACCAAGCGATAGGCGGGGGTAGATGAGTCGAATGATCGGGCGCCTTACCGGCACCCTGGTGGCGATGGCGGTGACGACCACGGGCGCCGTGACGGCACTGCAGCAGCCGGCGGCCGCGGCGACGACGGCGTCCAGCGCGACGGTCCAGTACTGGAACGAGACCGCGCTCCAAGTGTTCCGGCAGCAGGGTGGCGGACCGGGTCCGCTGTCCCGGGGCGCCGCGATGATGCACGGGGCGATCTTCGACGTGCTGAACTCCGCCGACTGGGGCCGCAAGAGCTATGTCGGTACCGGCTTCCGCCACGCGTTCGTGATGGCCGACACGAGCACCACGGTCAACGACGACCTGGCGGCCGGAATCGCCGCCCGGGACGTGCTCATCGACGCCTTCCCGGCCCAGAGCGCCTACATCAACCAGCGTTACGCCGGCCGGCACGGCACCACCGCACAGGCCGACGCGACGGCTCTCGCCGGTCAGGTGGTAGCGGCGGTACGCGCCAACCGGGTCAATGACGGTGCGAGCGCCTCGCAGGCCTACACGGTCGGCACCGAGGCCGGGGCCTGGCAGCTCAACGAAGGCGCCTGCACCAGGGCGGTCGACCCGCACTGGGGCCGGGTCCGCCCGTTCGTCATGACGTCGGGCAGCCAGAACCGCAACCCGCTGCCGGGCGGCGCCACCAACTACTCCACACTGCTGAGCAGTTCGGTGTACACGCAGAACTTCAACGATGTGAAGTCGCTGGGCAAGTCGGACTCGACCACCCGGACCCCCGACCAGACGGTCGCCGCGTTCTACTGGGCCAACGACGCCAACGGCACCTACAAGCCGCCGGGTCAGCTGCTGTCGCACACCTGGGCGATCGCGCAGCCGAGAATCACCAGCCCGCTGCAGCTGTCGCAGCTGTTCACCCGGGTGTCGTTCGCCGTCGCCGACGCCACCATCTCCGCGTGGAACCACAAGTACGACACCCCGGTGGACCTGTGGCGCCCGATCAGCGCGATCCGGCGGGCCGGCGAGGACAACAACACGGCGACCGAACCCGACGCGGGCTGGCAGCCGCTCGGCGCCACGCCGTGTTTCCCGGCGTGGACCTCGGGGCACGCGACGCTGGCCGGCGCCTGGGCCGAGGTGATCAAGAAGCAGTTCGGCGACGCCATCACGTTCACCGGTGACACCGACGACCCGAGCTCCCCGGTGCGGAACCGTACGTTCACCAGCATCAGCCAGGCCGCGCAGGAGAACGCGGACAGCCGCGTCTGGCTGGGCGTGCACTTCCGCTTCGACTCCGGCGACGGTCTGACGGCGGGAACGAAGGCAGGCACGCTCGCCGCCGGCAAGCTCACCGGTTACAAGTGCTTCGACCCCTGCATCGGCTGATCTGACGATCCACCTGCCCGGGGCCGCATCCGGCGCCCCGGGCAGGTGCCGTTCAGGCCACCCGGCGGGGCGCCGCCCGGCTGAGACTGGCCGCGTACAGACGCAGCAGGTCGTGCACGGTGTACCGCCCGGGTCCGATCGGCTCGACGAGATGCGCGGCGGCGAGAACCTCCACCTGACGTTCCGTCTCCGCCACCGGCCGGCCGGTGGCCGCGACCAGATCCTCGACGGTGAAGTCCGGCTGCGGCATCGTGGCCAGACCGCGGAACACGCGCCGGGCCGGCCCGGACAGGGCCGCGTACGACAGGCGGAACGCGGACGCGACCGCCGTCGCCTCGTCGCCGGCCAGCGCCAGCTGCGCCAGCCGGTTGCCGGCGGCAAGGCGCCCGACATACCCGGCGATCGACCACTGCGGACGGTCGGCAAGGTTCGCCGAGGCGATCCGCAGCGCCAGCGGCAGAGCCCCGCACAGCCGGACCAGTTCGCGCACCGCGTCCGGTTCGGCGTCGGCCCGCCCCGGCGCCAGCACCATGGCGACGAGGGCGGCCGCGTCATCGGCGGGCAGCGGCGCCAGGCTCAGCCGGGTGCCGCCCTCCACCGCGACCAGCGCGGACAGCCGGTTGCGGCTGGTGACGAGGGTCGTGCAGCCGGGGCCACCGGGCAGCAACAGGCGGACCTGCTGCGCGTCGCGGGCATTGTCGAGCACCACGAGCAACCGGCGCCGGTAGGTCTGCGAGCGGTACAGCGCGGCCCGCGCACTGAGGCTCTCGGGCACCTCGCCGGGACGGGTGCCGAGAGCGACGAGCAGCTGCCGCAGCGCGTCGGTCGGCGCGACCGGCGGGCGTGCCGCCGACCCGAGCAGGTCGAGGTACAGCTGCCCGTCCGGATGGTCCCCGCTGCGGGCATGTGCCCAGTTCAACGCCAGCGCGGTCTTGCCGACCCCGGCCGGGCCGACGAGCAGCGCCAGCATCCCGCGCCGGGCCCGCCGCCGGGCCAGCCGGCGCAGATCATCGAGTTGCCGCAGCTCACCGTGACGGCCGGCCAGACGGTCCGGCCAGCCGGGCAGCTGGTGCGGGACCGACGCCGGCCGGGCCGCGACCGGCACACTGACCGCCCGCCACGCCGCCTCCCAGGCCGGCCACCCGTCCGGCGCGACGCCGCACGCGGCGACGAACCGCTGCACGACGTCCAGCCGGGGCGGCCGGTCCCGGCCCGGCTGGAGCGCGTCCGCCAGGGTGCTGCTCGGCACGCCGCAACGGCGCCGCAGCTCCTCGAACGACGGATTGCCGGCATGCAGCTTGAGTTCACGCAGGCATGCCACGAAACCGGCGACGCTGTCCGCGCACGCCACATCAGGTGCTGATAGCACCGGTCCACCCCCCGTATGGATTCACCGGTCGCATCGCCGCCCACGGCCCCGCTCCCGGTGAACCACCGTGGCCCCCGGGCCTGCGGGGACGCAGACCCGGTCACCGTATCGTCCGCGGTTGACGTGGATCAATGTGCCGAACGTCAACAGTGGACGCCGTCCGTACGGTGGCCCCGTCGATCTAAGGTTCTTCGATGATGACCGGGATGCTGGAGACGCTGCGGGCGCTGCCTCCGGGGTGGTTCGCGTTTCTCGCGCTGGTGGAGAACATCGCGCTGGTCGGTCTGGGTGCTCTCCTCGGCCACGCGGCGCTGCGGCTGCCCGGCGCGCGGCGGCTCACTCCGGATCCGGGACCGGTGAGCCGCACGGAACTGGCCCTGGTCGTCAGCACGACGCTGCTCAACACCGTCGTCACCGTCGCCGGGTGGTGGCTGTGGAAGGCCGGGATCATCACGCTGCGCGTCGACTTCGGGTTCGGCGCCCTGGCCGAACTCGCCGTTCTGATCATGGAGATGGACATCCTGATGTACGCCGGGCACGCGACGGTGCATCTGCGGCTGCTGTTCCCGTGGGTGCACCGGCTGCACCACGTCTTCGCCGACGCCCGCCCGCTCACCCTGTTCGCCCTGCACCCGCTGGAGGCGATCGGCTTCGGGGCGATGTGGCTCGTGGTGCTGGCAGTCCACCCGTTCACGATCTGGTCGCTGGGCGCCTATGCGGTGCTCAACCTCGTCTTCGGCATCCTGGGCCACCTCGGCGTGGAACCGCTGCCGCCGGCCGTACGCCGCAACGTGGTCTTCCGATGGGTCGCCACGCCCGCCATGCACGTCGGGCATCACGTCGACCCGCGGTACAACCTGGGCTTCTACACCACCGTGTGGGACCGGCTGTTCCGGACCCTGGAACCCGGATACGACGCCCGGCGTACGGCCGCCGCGCCCGAGCCGTACCGCGTGCAGGCAGTGTCCGGCATGGCTCCACCCTGATCCTCCGCGCCGGCCGGAGGATTGAGGGACTCGATCACGGCATCGATGCCTGACTGGAGGCGACCGCCAGGCCGGCGTACGCGCCTGACAGCTGCCGCAGGCCGGCGCCGCGACCGGCGTGGAAGAGCGCGAGCGCTTGGTCCGCTACGCCGAGAGCACGCTGCGGCGGGCCGGAACGGCGCCCGCCGGAACCGGCTGTCCCGGCGGGCCCGTCCTCACGGTCAGGCCGGAATCTCGGTACTGACGCCGGGTTCCAGCCACCGGACGCTGCGGCGGTGGTCGTCGGCAGCGGTGGCGAACTCGCGTTCGGCCGCGGCCCGGTTCTGCCGGAAGTGCCGCCACCCCTCGTAGTGCACCGGGATGACCGTGTGCGGCCGGATCGCCTGGCACAGTTCGACGGCGTCACGGGCCGTCATGGTGTACCGCAGCGGTCCAGTGACCGGGAACCGCACGCCACCGAGGTGCAGCACCGCCGTGCCGATGCGAAGGCGGGCTGCCACCTCGTGCATTCCCGGGTACAGGACCGTGTCGCCGGAGATCCACAGTTGGCCGTGGTGCTGGCCGTCCCACCGCAGCGCGAACCCGATCACGTCGCCGACGATCGGTCCGCTCAACGGCGGGCCGTGCCGGCACGGCGTCGCGGTGACCTCGATCGTGGGCCGGCCCTCGGCGCCGAGGACGGTGGTGGCCCATGGTGCGAGCCCTCGCGCGTTGCCGCCGAGCCGGCGGGCACCGGACTCGGTGGTGAGTACCGTGCGGGCGCCCGGCAGCACGGCCCGGCCCAGGTCGTCGAGGTTGTCACCGTGGTGGTCATGGGTGAGCAGGACGGCGTCGATCTCACCGAGGTTTGCCGGCGTCACCGACGGGCCCGTCACCTTGGTCGACGAGGTGCCCCACCCGAAGTCGTACCGCCGTCCGGGCGGGTCGAAGGTGGGGTCGGTCAGCAGTCGCCAGCCGCCGACCTCGATCAGAGTGGTCGGGCCACCGATGTGGGTGACCCGGACCGTGGGCGTGCCGCTCACCGGGCGTGGCGCAGGGCCCAGTCGAGAACGGTGTCGGCGATCTCCTCCCAGCCCTTCTGGGCGGGCAGCAGGTGGGCGTATCCGTCGTACTCGATGTGTTCGGTGATGGTGTTCGATTTGTAGTGCTTGGCGTTGGAGCGCTGCACGGACGGGGGCATGATGTGGTCCTCGCTGCCGGAGACGAACAGAAGCGGTGCCCGCTTGTCGTTGTGGTAGTCGACCCACGTGTCCTGGTGGCCGGGCTGGAAGTTGGCGAGCACGCTGCCCCACAGGATGCCGCCGTTGGCGGGGATGTGGTACCGCTTGTAGAGCGCCTCGGACTCCTCGTCGGTGAACGTGTTGGTGAAGGCGTACTTCCATTCCTCAAGCGTCAGACCCACCGACCTGTGCCGGTTGCCCGGCGACCTCAGCACCGGGAACGTCGACTTGACCTGCGACAGCGGTACGACCTTGACACCTTCGGTGGGTGCGGAGTTCATCGCGACACCGGCCGCGCCGTAGCCGTGGTCGAGCAGGATCTGGGTGAACGCGCCGCCGGCGGAGTGACCGATGATGATCGGCGCCTCCGGCAGCGCCCGGATCTCCGCCTCCAGCTTGTCGATGATGGCCGGGACGGTCACTGCGGTGATGATGTCCGGGTTGGCGTTCAGCTCCTCGACCTCGACCTCGAAACCGGGATAGCCCGGCGCGACGACCCGGTGGCCCTTGGCCTCGTAGTGGGCGATCCAGTTCTCCCAGCTGCGCGGGGTGACCCAGAATCCGTGGACCAGAACGATCGGCCTCATGCGTGGTATCCCTTCAGGAAGGCGAGCAGGTCGTTGCCGAGCCGGTCCTTGTGGGTGTCGGTGATGCCGTGCGGCGCTCCCGGGTACACGATCAGCTGCGCGTCCTTGACCAGCGCGGCCGAGGCCTTGCCGCCGACCTCGAACGGCACGACCTGGTCGTCGTCACCGTGGATCACCAGCGTCGGAACGTCGAACCTGGCGAGGTCGTCACGGAAGTCGGTGGCTGAGAACGCCGCAATGCTCTCGTAGGCGTTACGGTGCCCGGCGGCCATGCTCTGCAGCCAGAACGCGTCCCGGATGCCCTGCGACACGTCGGCGCCGGGACGGTTGTTGCCGAAGAACGGGCCGTCGGCCAGATCCTTGTACAGCTGCGACCGGTCCGCGGCCGACCCGGCGCGGATGCCGTCGAACACCTCGACCGGCACCCCGTCCGGATTGTCGTCGCGCCGCACCATCAACGGCGGCACCGCCGACACCAGCACCGCCTGCGCGACCCGGGACGTACCGTGCCGGCCGATGTAGCGGGTGATCTCCCCACCACCGGTGGAGAACCCCACCAGCGTCACCTCGCGCAGATCCAGATGCTCGAGCAACGCGGCCAGGTCATCGGCGTACGTGTCCATCTCGTTGCCGGTCCACGACTGGGTCGACCGGCCGTGCCCGCGCCGGTCGTGGGCGATCGCCCGGTAACCGTTGTCCGCGAGGAACAGTTGCTGGGCCTCCCAGCTGTCGGAGTTCAGCGGCCAGCCGTGAGACAGCACGACCGGACGGCCGCTGCCCCAGTCCTTGTAGAAGATGTCGGTGCCGTCGGCAGTGGTGACGAAGGGCATGAGAGCCGTTCCTTTCGATGTGGGGAACGACTCCGAAGCTACGGCGGCGGGAGCGCTCCTCGCGTCAGTCAGATGACTGCGTTTCCGAGGCCGTGCCCGGCGGCCAGTCGCTGCAGATCCGAGCGCGAGGCGATGCCGAGCTTCGGGAACATCCGGTACAGATGGCTGCCGACCGTGCGGTGCGAGAGGAAGAGACTCTTGGCGATGTCGCGATTCGTCATGCCCTGCGCCACCATCGACGCGATCTGGATCTCCTGTGGCGACAGTGTCTCCCACACGTCGGTGGTCGCGGCGTCGCTGCGCTCCCCCGCCGCCCGCAGCTCGGCCCGGGCACGTTCGGCGAGCGGACGGGCGCCGAGGCCGTCCAGCCCGTCGCGGGCCTGCCGCAGCAGGTCACGGGACTCGCGGACACGCCGCCGGCGACGCAGCGACACTCCATAGGAGAAGACCAGCCGATAACGCTCGTACGGCCACATCGTCATGTCCGCTGACAGCGCGGCGGCGAAGGAGTCGTCGTCCCCGGTGAGCACGGCTCGCGCGAATCCGAGGTTCATCCGGCCGGTCGGTGAGGTCGTCTCCCGTACCTCGGTGGGAAGCTGGCCGATCAGTGAGCGGGCGGTGTCCACCTCCCCGCAGGCGACCGCGGCCTCGGCCATGCTCGCCAGTGACCACAGCGCGTGCGCCGGATGGTAGGCGCTGCCGGCCGGGTCGTGCAGTTGCGCGAGGGAGGCGAACGCCAGTTCGTAGCGGCCCTGTCCGGACGCGACGGCTGCCCGGGCCAGCAGTCCCACCGCTTCGATCGTGGCGAAACGGCGGGGATTCAACCGGTCGGCGGCGGCCACCAGATCCTCGGCGTGTGCGAAGTCTCCCCGGAACGCGGCCACCATGGCGTGGGCGACCAGCGACGCCGCCTCCCAGAACGGCTGCCGGGTCTCGGCGCACAGCCGAGCGCTCTCTTCGGCCGCGGCCACGGCGTGCGACCAGGAGCCGCGCCGCATCGCCGCCCAGGCGAGCAGTGACAGGGTGCGGCCCAGGGTGTGCAGGTGTCCCTCGGAGCGGATCCGGTCGGCCGCCTCGATGAGCAAACCCTCCGACACGTCCGACGCACCGGCGCACGCCGCCGCGTGCGCAAGACGGTAGGTGGTGGCCGCGTCCCGGCCGGCCGGCGGAATCCCGGCGATCAGCGCACGGATCGTCTCGTCGCTGTCGAACGGCGAACCGTAGGCAAGCAGCTGCGCCCGGGTCACCGGGTCCGCGACGGCCAGGCGGTCGGCCACGGCGATCACCCGCTTGCCGACCGGACGGCCGGGCGACAGGTTCCAGCAGCGCAGAGCCGCCGACCGCAGGAAGTCGGTCGCCAGCGTGCCGTCGCCGATCGCGGTGGCCCGTTCGGCGAACCCGAGCAGCGTGTGGATGCGCTGCTCCCCACCGCGGTCGCCGTCGGCGAGCTCGTTGAGCCACTCGTGCCGCAGTCCGTCGTGCTCCGACTCGACGAGGTCCCGATGATGACGGCGAAGCCGTTCGCCGGTATCGAACTGCCCCACGGTGTACGCGAGCGCGGCGCCCCGGCAGGTACGCGCCTCCTTGTCGCCGCGCCCGGCCGACAGCTGTGCGGCCCGTTCCAGCGCCGGCACCGCGTTCGCCGGCGCCCCGCGCCCGATCATCTGCCCGGCATGCCGTTCGAGGTCCGCGGCAAGCGCGGCGTCCGGCCACAGTGCCGCCCCGGCCCGGTGCCACACCGACCGTTCCGGCCGGTCCACCATCACCCGGGCCAGCGCGGCATGACAGGCACGCCGGCGGTCCGGGCCGAGCCGCTGCAGGATCGCCGACCGGATGAGCGGGTGCCGGAACCGGACCGACCCGCCGTCGACCACGATCAGCCCGGCGGACACAGCCGGATCCAGCGACGGCCGGCTGTCGCGCGGCGACAGCAGCTCGGCGGCCGCGACGATCTCCGCTGCGTTGTCGGCGTCACTGAGCGCCGCCACCTCGAGCACCGTCGTGCTCGAGGCGTCGAACTCGCCCATGCGGGCCAGGAAGGAGTTCTCCAGCCGCGCGGTCAGCGGCAGCCGGTCACCGTTGACGCCCCAGTAGGCGCCCACCGCGCGCGGCAGCTCCAGCAGGGCCAGCGGGTTGCCACAGGCCGCGGCGAGCAGTTGGGACCGAAGGCCCGGGTCCAGTCCACCGGCCACGCCGTCGAGCAGCGCCGCCGCCGGACCGGCGTCCAGCGGGGCGATCTCCACCGAATCGATGGCCGCGTCCAGCAACAGGCCCGGCTCAGTGTCCCGGTGGGTGGCGAGCAGCACGATCCGGTCGGCGGCGACCCGCCGCGCAAGGAATGCCAGGGCCTGCTGGCTGGCCGGGTCCATCCACTGCGCGTCGTCGGCCAGCATCAGGACCGGCCGGTCGGTGGCCATCTCCGCCAGCAGTTCGAGCGCCGCCATGGCCACCGTGTAGAGGTCGGGGGACGTACCCGTGGCGCGTCCGAACGCGACCTCCAGGGCCAGGCGGTATTTCGGTGTCAGCCGGTTACGGTGTCCCAGCATCGGGCGCATCATCTGATGCAACGCCGCGTATGGCAGACCGAACTCGGTGACCGAGCCGACCGCCCGCAGTACCCGGAACTTGTCGCCGGCCGTCGCGGAGGCCCACTCCAGCAACGCCGATTTGCCGACCCCTGGCGTACCGCGGATGACGAGGGCGGCGCCGCCCTCACTCGCGCGATCCAGCAGGGCGCTGATGATCGCCTGCTCCGGTGCCCGCCCGATGAGCGGACGTGGAAGGGTCGTCCCCGCCACCGAACCTCCTGACCCCTGCCCGAATTCCGGCGCCTCGCATCTCTGTCTACGCATCGGCCGTCGAAGGAACAAGACCCTCCCACGCCGGACGGCACGGGAATTCGATCCGCACGCCGTCCACCGGGTTGGTAGCGTGGCCGGCGATCGAGCGGGAGGTGCGGTATGGAGATCACGTCGGGGGGCACCGGCGGACCGCGCCTGGCCGATGAGCCGGCCGGATGAAACGGCGACGACGTAAGAAGCTGCAACGCCTGCTGGTGAGCGTCGCGGGGTTCGGCACCGCCCGGCGGGTCGGCGAGTTGCTGCGGGCCGGAGCCGACCCGGACCTGCCCGGCCGCGACGGGACCACGCCGCTGTACCGGGCCGCTGTCCAGGGCCGGTCCGCGAACGTGCGCGCACTGGTGGCGGCCGGGGCCGACCCGAATCGGGAGAGCGGCACCGGCGAGGACGGCCTGCCGCTGTGCGGCGCCGCCTGCTGGGGTCACGACGACGCGGTCCGCGAGCTCCTGGCCGCCGGCGCCGACCCGCTGCTGCGTGAGGACGGCGGGCACGGGCGGACGGCCCTGGACTGGGCGGAGGCCGGCGGTCACCGTACGACCGCCGCACTGATGTCGGCGGTGACGACCCGGCCGCCCCGCTCCGGCGACGGCACATAGACCCCGCTGCCCGGCCGGCGTGGCCTGAATCACGCACGGAACCGGCCGTACTGGCTCAGGCAGGAAACCTTACCGGCGATCTGAGGATCGGTATCGGCCTGAGCGGGGGAACACATGAGTATCGGTGACATGGGCGTGGGCCGGCGTCTCGGAGCTTCCTATCTGGTGCTGACGACCCTGATCGTCACGTCGGCGGCCACCGGCTGGTGGGGGCTGCGGCAGCAGGCTGCCGCCGAACGGGACATGGCGGCGCTGGAACGGGTTCGCGACGACATCCAGGCGGCCAAGTACAACGCGGCCGACGTGACCGGCTGGCAGGGGCTGGTGGTCGCCGACGCGGGGGCGTTCGGTTACGCCTTCGCCACCGGGCCGGACGGCTACAACAGGCAGGGCGAGCTGAAGGCGAAGGACGCGGTCGACGCCGGGATCAAGGCCGCGCACACCGCGGACATGACTTCCGACGAGCGGGCCCGGTTCGCCGAACTGAGGCCGGCCTGGGACGACTTCTTCGCCTGGGACGCCACCGTGATGCGGTGGCTGTCCGAGGACACGACAGCGGCGCGGGCCAAGGCGATGAGGAGCATCAACGGCGGTGAGGCCTCGGCGGCGTACGGCAAGGTGCTCGACATCACCGCCGCGCTGGACGAGTCGGTCAACAAGCGGGCCGAGACGTTGCGAGCGGAGGTGCACCGGGTTCACGACACGGCGCTGACCATGCTCGGGATCGCGCTCGCGCTGGCCGTGGTCCTGGCGGCACTGATGAGCACCTGGGTGACGCGTTCGGTGATCGGCCCGCTGAACACCGTCGTGCAGGCGCTGAAACGACTTGCCGACCGGGACTTGACGGTACGGGTGGAGCTCAGCCGGCGCGACGAGATGGGCCGGCTCGGCGACGCCGTCAACCGGACGGCGGAGTCGCTGCGGGAGACCCTGTCGGCGATCGCCGGGCACGCCGGTGACCTGTCGGCGGCCTCGCTGCAGCTGTCGGCCGTCTCCACCGAGATAGCCGGCGCCAGTTCGGAGATGAACACGCAGGCGGCCGCGGTCGCGTCGGCGGCCGGCCACGTCTCCGGCAACGTGCAGACCCTGCAGGCCGGCAGCAGCGAGATGACGCAGGCCATCGACGAGATCGCCCGCAACGCGGGTGAAGCGGCGCGGGTGGCGGGTGAGGCGGTCGGCGTGGTGGACCAGACCAACCAGACGATCGGCAAGCTGGGCGACTCCTCCACCGCGATCGGCAACGCGGTCAGTTTGATCACCAAGATCGCCGAGCAGACGAACCTCCTCGCGCTGAACGCGACCATCGAGTCGGCACGTGCCGGTGAACTGGGCAAGGGCTTCGCGGTGGTGGCCGGTGAGGTCAAGGAGTTGTCACAGGAGACGGCACGGGCAACCGACGAGATCGCCCGGCTCGTCACGACCATTCAGGCGGACACCTCGGAGGCGGTCGACGCGATCAGCGAGATCGGCGGCGTGGTGGCCCGGATCAGCGACTTCCAGACTCTGATCGCCGCGGCCGTGGAGGAACAGACCGCGACGACCAGCGAGATGGGCCGCAACGTGACCGAGGTGGCCGACAGCAGCGCGGCGATCGCCGCGAACATCACCGGGGTGGCGACGGCGGTGGGTGCCACTGCCACGGTCGCGACGCGGGCGCAGTCGAACGCCGAGTCACTGTCGCGCACCAGCTCGGAGCTGCGCGACCTGGTGGCCGCGTTCAAACTGTGATCGACGGGCCGGGCCGGCTTCCGGCCCGGCCCGGGAAACTCCCGATCCGTTCCGGTCTACTGTGTCCGTCGATCGACCGGTACCCTTCGCCATGATCCCCGGCCGGAAGGTGTACCGCTCGTCGTGCGCGCGCTATTCGTGACAGCCCTCGCTGTGCTCTTCGCTTTTCTGATCAGCCCTCTGGTCCGCGCCGACGCGGGCTGCACCGCGTCCCCGGCACCGGCCACCTCCGCACCGGTGCTGAAGGGCTGGAGCAACGAGCAGGTCGCCAACGCGCGGCTCATCGTCACGATCGGCGCCGAACGGCAGATACCCGGCGAGGGGGTGGTGATCGCGGTCGCGACCGCCCTGCAGGAGTCCAGTCTGCGTAACCTGCGCGGCGGCGACCGGGACTCGATCGGCCTGTTCCAGCAGCGGCCCAGCCAGGGCTGGGGCACGCCCAAGCAGCTGTCCGACCCGGCGTACCAGACGCGCAAGTTCTACGACAAACTGCTCAGGGTCGACGGATGGCAGGGGATGCGGCTCACCGAGGCGGCGCAGGCCGTGCAGATCTCGGCCTTCCCGGAGGCGTACGAGAAGCACACGCCCGCCGCCACCAGCCTGGTCGACGCCCTGACCGCCCCGGCTCCCTGCGCCTGACCCGAACGGTGACCGGCCCGCGCCCGCAGGGGGTGGACGGTCCCGGACACTGACATACATTGGACCCCATGGGGTCTCCCGGGTCATTCCCCGCCTCAGTCCGCATGGGATTCGTCATCGACGTCGCCGGTTACAGCCGGCGATCCGCCCGAGAGAAGGTCGACCTGCAACTGCGGGTCACCACCTTCGTCGAGGAGGTGCTGCGCGACCTCGGCCTGCGGCTCGAGCAGACACACCACCACGGCACCGGCGACGGCATGGTCGTCTTCCTGCCCAGCGAGATCGACGTGCCCTGGGCGCTGACCCGGCTGTTGCGCTCGGCGTCGGAGACGGTGGCCGACGACAACCGGCGCTACCGTGATCGGATGCGGCTGCGGATGGCCGTCGTCATCGGGCCGCTGGGGCCCGCGGCGATCGGATTCTCCGGCGACGCGATCGTCGAGGCCGGGCGCATGGTGGACAGCGAGGCGTTGCGTGACGCGCTCACCGGCAGTCCCGGCGCCGACCTGGTCGTCCTCGTCTCCGACCAGCTGTACTCGTACGTGGTGGCCGAGCGCCGCACCGGCCTGCGACCGGACGAGTTCCGGCCGATCGACGTGCGGACCAAGGAGTTCGCCCGCAAGGCATGGCTCTGGACGGCGAGCGATCACCCCGATTCCGCCCGGCCGGCCGGGCGAGCGACGACGTTCGTCATGGCCGACCGGCCCGCGTGCGTGCTCGGCATCCGGCCGGGACGCATCCTCCAGGTCCACGACATCGACATCTGGGTCAACAGCGAGAACACCGACATGGAGATGGCCCGGTTCACGGAGTTCTCCGTCTCCGGCATCATCCGGTACAACGGTGCCCATCGTGACGGGGGCGGCCACGTCGTCGAGGACGTCATCGCCGGCGAACTGGCCCGGGCCGTGGGGACCCGCCGCCCGGTCGCGCCCGGCGCCGCGTTCGTCACCGGCTCCGGCGCGCTGGCCGCCAGCCACGCGGTCCGGCGGATCATCCACGTCGCCGCCGTGCACGGCGAGCCCGGCGCCGGCTTCCAGCAGATCCGGCGCGTCGGTGCCTGTGTCGGCAACGCCCTGGCCCACGCGGAACGCCTCGCCGCCGAGGACGACGCGATCCGCACGATCCTGTTCCCGATGCTGGGCAACGGCGTGGCCGGGGCACAGGTGACGCCGACCGCCACCGAACTGGTCGCGGCCGCCGCGGAGCACCTGGAGGCGACCCCCGGCACCCTGCTGCGCGGCATCTACTTCCTGGCGTTCACCGACGCCGAACGGGAAGCCCTCACGCTGGCTCTCGGCAACCACCCGGGCTCGCGGGCGGCCTGATCGTCACCGCCGCCGGCGAAGCCGTCACCGACGATGGTCAGCCCGGGGCTGTAGGGAGCCACCGGGCCATCGTCGCGCACCGCCGGTCCTTCTGGCAGGGTGGTCCGGTGCTTGTGGACGAACCAGACCTGCCCGGACGCCGAGACCGCCATCACGCCCTGTCGCAGCGACTGGCGGCGCTCGACGACGGTGGGCTGGCGGCGTTGCTTGACGCGCCACCCGCGCCCGGCTTCGGTGGGGCCGTCGCGACGGCCACCGTCGGCGGCGTACCGATGTTCGTCAAGTTCGTGCCGCTGAGCGACCTGGAACGGCAGCACGCCGGGTCGACGGCGAACCTGTTCGGCCTGCCGATGTTCTACCAGTACGGCATCGGGTCGGCCGGCTTCGGGGCGTGGCGGGAGATCGCCGTGCACGACATGACCACCCGGTGGGTGCTGGACGGGCTGTACGACGCGTTCCCGCTGGTGTACCACTGGCGCGTGGTGCCGTACCGGCCGGTGCCGATGGACCCTGCCGAGATGGACCGCTGGGTGGCGCACTGGGACGGCGACGCGGCGGTCCGGGGCCGTCTCGAGGCGATCAGCGGTGCGTCGGCCGCCGTCGTCGTGTTCATGGAACACGTTGCGCAGACCGTCGACGCGTGGCTGACCGACCGGGTCGCCGCCGGTGGCGCGATCGCCGACGAGGCGTTCGGCTTCGTGCGGACCCATCTGCGCGACGGCGTGGATTTCATGCGCTCGCAAGGTCTCACCCACTTCGACGCGCACTTCCGCAACCTGCTGACCGACGGCCGCCGGATCTACTTCGCCGACTTCGGCCTGGCGCTGCACTCCGGTTTCGACCTCGACGACGCCGGACGCGACTTCGCCCGCGGCCACCGCGACTACGACCACGGGCAGACGGCCGGCCATTTCAGCCAGTGGCTGGTCAGCAACCTGGCCGGCGTCCCGTGGCCGCGGACGCACGCCTTCCTCCGTGAGCACGCCGATAACCTGGCCGGCACCGGGCTTCCGGCGTCGGCCGTCGACGTCATCGCCGCGAACGCGCCGGTCTCGGCGGTGATGGGCCGGTTCGTCGAGGAGCTCTGGAGCACGAGCAAACGGACGCCTTTTCCCGCCGGTGAACTGGCGAAGGCCCTTCGTGCCTGAAGGTCAGATCTCGTCGATCAGCGCCAGCTCCTCGGCCGTGAGGGCGGGGAAGTCGAGCGCCCGTACGTTGTGGTCGAGCTGCTCGGTGGAGCTGGCGCCGATCAGCGCCGAGGTGACCTCGGGCCGCCGCAGCACCCACTGCAACGCCAGCTGGGCCAGGGACTGGCCGCGCTCGGAGGCGATCTTGTTGAGCGCGGTGGCCCGCTGCCGGTAGGCGTCGTCGATGGCGTCCGGCTTGAGGAAGGCACTGTCGACGGCGCGGGCGCCGGCCGGGATGCCGTCCAGGTACTTGTCGGTCAGCAGCCCCTGGGCCAGCGGCGAGTAGACGACCAGACCGAAGCCGTCCGCGTCGGCCTGTGCGAGCAGCCCGGTCAGCTCCGGGCTCCGGTCGAAGATCGAGTAGCGGGGCTGGTGGACGAGCAGCGGCACCCCGGTCCCGCGCAGCAGCTCGGCTGCCTCGTGGGCGCGCCCGGTCTCGTAGTTGGAGATGCCGACGTACAGCGCCTTGCCCTGTTGCACCGCGCTGACCAGGGCACCGACCGTCTCCTCGAGTGGTGTGCTGTCGTCCTGCCGGTGGTGGTAGAAGATGTCGACGTAGTCGGTGCCGAGGTCGCGCAGGCTGTGGTTCAGCGAGGCGAGCAGCGACTTGCGGGAACCCCCACGCTGGTACGGGCTGCGGCCGATCGGGTTGCCGGCCTTCGTCGACAGGATCAGCTCGTCGCGGTAGGGCGCGAGGTCCCGTTGCAGCACCCGGCCGAAGAACTGCTGTGCGGCGCGGTGCGGAGGCCCGTACCGGTCGGCGTTGTCGAAGTGGACGATGCCCAGGTCGAACGCGTGCAGCACGATCTCACGCCGGCTCTGGAACGGGTGGTCGGTGCCGAACTTCTGCCACAGCCCGAAGGAGAAAGCGGGCAGGTCGAGGCCGGACTTCCCGGCGCGGCGGAACGGGACGTCGTCGTAGGTCGGGCTCATGCCGCATACCCTACACGCTAGGTAGGATTACCAGTTCTGCCCAGACCACCTTGCCGGTCGCGGTCGGCTCGGCGCCCCACGCCGCCGCCACGTCCTGTACCGCCCACAGCCCATGACCGCGCACGTCGAACGGCGCGCCACCGTCCACCGGGCCCGGCACCCGCAAGCGCGGCAGGCGCGGATCGCCGTCGGCCACCGCCAGCCGCAGGCCGTCGTCGCGCCGGGTCACCGTCACCACCAGGCCTGTCCGGGCGTGCTCGACCGCGTTCAGCACCAGTTCGGACATCACCCGGCGGGCCGGGTGCAGCAGCCGCACCAGGTGCCAGGCCCAGCACGCGTCCGCGACGAGGGTGCCGGCCAGGCTGGTGGCCTCCGGCTCCGGCGCCAGCACCACCGTGAGGTGCGGCTGCTCCTTCAACTGCTTCATGGTCACGACGGTAAGCGGCCCGGCGGCGCGGAGGATTACCGCGACTAATCACGGATCCCGGCCCGTGCGGCGAGCCCCCGTAACCGGCTGTCCCGGCCGAACCGGGGCCGCGAGAGCAGTATCCGCAGCGCCTCCCGCGCGCCCGGCGAGGCCGACACCTGCTGCGGCGCGATCGTCTCCGCGCGATACAGCGCGGCGGCCGCCTCCTCCTCCTGCCCGCGGCCCTGCAGCAGGGCACGCGACAGATCGATGAAATAGGTGGCCTGACGTTGCGGTGACGGCAGCGCCTCCGGGCGGAACCCGGCCGTCATGGTCCGCGCGGCCTGCCCGTCCCCCAGCGCCACCAGGATCGCGAGACGCCACATCATCACGTTCGTCGGCCCGAAACTGAACCAGTCGTACGGCCGTTCACCGGTGTGCGCGGCTACCGCCTCGGCCTCCGCCAGATGCGCCGTCGCCGCCGGCGCGCGCCCGGCCTGCGCCGCCATCTCGGCACTGATCAGGTGGTGCATGCCGTATGTGCTGGCGGCGGCGGGATCGATCCCGACGTACGGCGACAGGCGATCGATGCCCTCATCGGCGACCCGGGCCGCGCCGGTCGTCGCGTACACCGCCCGGATCCGGGCGTAGTTGGCCAGGCCGAGATGTGCCGGCTCGGCCAGCTCCTCCGCGGTCCGCATCGCCTCCCCCGCCATCACCAGCGTCAGGTCCGGGTGCCCGAGTTGCACACAGGTCGCCACCGTGGTTGAGCAGACCTCCACGATCCGGCGCTGATGCAGCCGCCTCGCGTCGGCCGTCAGGTCCCGCGGCGGCGAGGCGAGTGCCGTCAGTGTCCGGGCCAGCGCCGGCACGAGCAGGTCGTACCGGCATCCCACGAAGAACCCGTCGAGCACGGCGGTGTCCACACCGGCATCCCGCTCATCGGCCTCGACGCCACCGGTGACGGCCGGGACGGCCAGCGCGATGATCCCCGACCGCAGCTCGGTCATCGCTGCCGCGCTCACCAGCGCAGGCGCCGGCTCCTCGTCGAGCCGTCCGGTCAGTTCACCGACCGAGATCTGCAGCGCACCCGCCAGCGCCTCCCGCGCGGCACGCCGGTCCAGCGGCGCCGAACCGTTCTCGATCTGCGCGATGTAGCCCTGACTGAACCCGGCGAGTTCGGCCAGTACCCGCTGGGTGAGCCCACGACGCAACCGCCAGCGCCGCAGCCGTACCCCCACATGGTCACCGCTCATCGACGTCCCCGATCATCACGACCAGTGGAACAGTGACCGCCCCGCGGCGAAACGGACTGCGAGTCCGTCAAGCCCGCCAGCCGTCCCGCGGACCGAAACCCTCGACGGGACGAGGCGAGAAGTACGGCCCGCGGGCCTCGCCAGGTTCGATCAAGGGCGGCAGAATCGGGTACGGGGTGCCGAGGCGTGAGCGCAACACTGACGTTCGAGGCGGCGCGGATGGGTGCACGCCGCTACTGGCTGGTCCGGGGCGAGCAGACCGGAGGCCGGTTCACCGTGCCCGACGACAATCCGGACGTGAGCATCGTCGGGGCCCGGCTGCGCGACGTCGACTTCTCCCGGATCCGCTTCACCAGGTTCCTGGCTCACGACACGCTGTTCGAAGGCTGTGATTTCTCCCGGACCTGGCTCCCCCATGTCCTGTTCGGCGCCACCGGCTACGGCGGCACCCGATGGGACGAGAAGAGCTGGCCCGAGACCGTCTACCGGGACTGCATCTTCGTCCTTACGAAGATCCCCGCCTCCGCCCACTTCGGCAACGCCCGGTTCGAACGCTGTGTGTTCGACCATGCCGGTCAGCGTGGATGGCGGTTCGGCGGGCCGGCACAGTTCGTGGACTGCACGTTCCGCGGCCGGGTCCAGAACTGCGTCTTCGGCGGCACCACCGACGGGTACCGGACGGTGCTGGGCCGGGACCGCAACGCCTTCACCGGTAACGACTTCACCGGCGCCGATCTGGTAGGCAACGTCTTCCAGCACGCCGACCTGCGGGCGCAGACCTTCCGGGGAGCGCCCGATCAGACCCTGCTGGACAGGTTCGATCAGCGGGTCGAGGCGGTACTGGCAGCGTTCCCGGCTCGTCCGGGGGACCGCGTCTGGTCCGATGTGGTCTGGTGGCTGCGGGAGAGGTCCCGGCAGGCCGTCGAATTCAACGGCGGCTGTGCCGTGGTGTCACCGGACGGCCTCGTCCCGCGGTTGCCGCCCGACATCAGCGAACGGCTCTTCCGGATGCTCGCCGACCAGGATCCGCTCTGCTGATCGTCAGCCGGTCATACCTTCAGCGAACCGCGGACGCATGCACCGAACCGGGCCACAGGTAGCCGCCGCTCCCGCCGGCCACGTCGATGGAGGTGCCGGTCACGTAGGAGGCGAGTGGGGACAGCAACAACGCCACCACCGGCGCCACCTCGGCCGGTTCGCCGAGCCGGCCCAGCAGGACACCGCGCCGCCTCGCCTCGTCGGCGCACCACCGGTCGTACGGCTCCTCCGGAGCGCTCGCGGCATGCCGGGCCACCTGCCGTCCGGTGCGGATGGCGCCGATGTTGACCGCGTTGACCAGGATGCCGGAGGCAGACAGCTTCACCGCGAGGGATCTCGACAGGTTGGGCAGGGCCGCCCAGCTGGCGCCGACCGCGGCCATCGACGGTTCCGGCGCTCGCGCGGTGAGACCGTTGACGATCACGATGCGGGCTGCATCGGATCGGCTGAGCGCGGCGACAGCGGCGTTCACCGTGTTCAGGGCAGCCCCGACCTTCATCTCGAACTGATCGGCACACCGGTCGTACGGCGTGGTCAGCGCAGTGCCTGTGGTGCCGGATCCGGCGTTGACGACCAGGCCGTCGAGCCGGCCGAAGCGGTCCACGGCAGATTCGACGGCGTCGCGAACGGCCGGCGCGTCGCGTACGTCCGCCGGGTAAGTGGCGAGGGCACCCGGCGCGAACCGTTCAGAAAGTTCGATGAGTCCGGCCACGCAGCGTATCCGTCAGCAGGGTGCGGAGTCCGCGCAGCGGTCGCCCGTTCGCGCTGTCGATGAAGAACCGCGCCAGCTGAGGGCTGATCGCGCCCTCGCTCATCCGGACCATCGCCCGCATCGGCAGGCCGGCCGCGCCGAGCATCATCATCTTGAAGGCGACATCGTCGTAGTCGACCTTGCGGCCGGCCCGCCTGGCGACGGCCTGCTCGACGGCGCGGTAGACGAGGCGCATGATCAGGCCGGACCGCCGCATGTCGTGCAGCGAGCTGTACTCGTCAAAGGCGCCCTTGCGGGCTGCCTCCACCTGCGGGAACGGCTCGTGGACGGTCCTGAAGTCGTCGAATGTCGGAAAACCGTCGAGGGTGTGGTACCAGCTGGCGGCCCCGTCCGGGCGAGCCGGGACACCGGGCAGCCGGACGACCTCGCGCAGCCGGATGTCCCGCGAGCTCGCCCCGATCCGGATCTCGTGGTCACCCTCCTCAACGACCCAGTCGGTACGGTCCGGGTCGTACACCGCGAAGCCGCGCCGGCCGACAGTGAGCGTGACCTCGGCGGACTCCCCCGCCGCCAGCACGACCTTCGCGAACGCCCTCAGCTCCTGCGCGGGACGGTGGACGCCGCCGGTACGGGCCGCGACGTACAGCTGCGCGATCTCGGCGCCGTCCCGGTCGCCGGTGTTCGTGACCGTGAACGCCACGTCGCGTTCGTGCTCGCCGCGCCGGGTGATCCGCAGATCCGAGTAGGCGAAGGTGGTGTACGACAGCCCGTGCCCGAAGGGGTGGCGCACCGGCCGGTCCGCCGAGTCGAAGTACCGGTAGCCGCAGTACATGCTCTCCAGGTAGGGCGTCTGTTCCGGGTGCACGCCGTAGTACCCGGCGCTGACCACGTCGTCGTACGAGACGGGGTAGCTCTCGGCGAGCTTGCCCGACGGGTTCGCCGCACCGAACAGCAGGTCGGCGGCGGCCGCCCCGCCGGCCTGACCGGCCAGGTGCAGGTGCAGGACCCCCGCGGCGCCGTCCGCCCACGGCATCTCGACGGCGCTGCCGCCCACCACGACCAGTGCCACCCGCCGCGACCAGGGTGCCAGCGCCTCGAGCAGCGCGATCTGGTTGGCCGGGACACGCAGATGCTCGCGGTCGAAGCCCTCGCTCTCGGCGATCTCGGTCAGCCCCACGCAGACGATCACCCGGTCCGCCGTACCGGCCAGTGCCACCGCCTCGTCGATCAGCTCCTGATCCGGTTCCTCGGTGAGGCGGTAGCCGGGTGCATAGGCGGCCTCGGCGTATTCCCGCACACCGTCGCGCAGGCTCACCACCCGCGTGGGATTGACCCGTGACGAACCCGAACCCTGGTAGCGGGCGGTGCCGGCGAGCGCACCGATCAGCGCCACCCGCCCGCCCGGTTCCAGCGGGAGCAGGCCGGCGTCGTTCTTGAGCAGTACCGCACTCGCGACGGCGGCCTTCCGGGCGAGATCGTGATGCCGCTCGTAGAGATCCGCCGGTACGCCGGTGCGGCGCCCGGTGGTCCGCCGGACCAGCGCGACGAGGCGGTCGACGGACTCGTCGACGGTTCTCTCGTCGAGACGGCCCGCCAGCAGGGCACGGTGCACCTCGGCGTCGGAGGCTCCGCCGTTGCCCGGCATCTCCAAGTCCGTGCCGGCCCGATAGGCGGCGGCCCGGTCATTCATCGCACCCCAGTCGGTGATCACCGCGCCGCGGAAACCCCAGCTCTCCCGCAGGATGCCGGTGAGCAGGCGATAGTTGTCGCTGCAGTAGACACCCTCCACCCGGTTGTAGGCGCACATCACCGTCGCCGGGTCGCTCTCCCGCACCGCGATCTCGAACGCCGGCAGGTAGTACTCGTGGAGGGCGCGCTCGTCCACCCGTACATCGGTGGTCATGCGTTTCAGCTCTTGGTTGTTGAGGGCGAAATGCTTCAGCGATGCGCCGGTCCCGGTCGCTTGAAGGCCGCGGATCCAGGCGGCGGCGAGCTTTCCGGCCAGGTACGGGTCCTCGCTGAAATACTCGAAGTTGCGGCCGCAGAGCGGGTTGCGTTTCATGTTGACGCCCGGCCCGAGGACCACGTTGACGCCCTGGTCGACGGCCTCGAGCCCGATCGCGGTCCCCACCTCGGCGGCCAGGCCGACGTCCCAGGAGCAGGCCAGCGCACTGGCCGTCGGGAAGCAGGTCGCCGTGCTGCTCGCGTTGAGCCCCAGGTGGTCGCCACCCTCGCCCTGGCCGCGCAGACCGTGCGGCCCGTCGGTCATCAGGATCGACGGCAGCCCGAGGGCGGGAATCTCCCGGGTCGTCCAGAACGACGCCCCGGACCCGAGGGCGACCTTGTCGGCGATGCTGAGCGAGGTGTCCGGCACAGATCAACAATGAACCATCACCCACCGGTACGCGCGGGTGGGCGCTCACCACCCGATAGCGGCGCCGGTAGGCAGCTCACATGGCCGGCGTGTTCGTGAGCGCCGCGCCGCGCGAACGCAGGACCGCCAACAGCCGGGCCTGTTCGGTCGTGGACAGTTCGGCGGTCGGGATACCGGACTTGAGACGATCTTGGTGTTCCCGGGGAGAGGCCGAGGACGCGCGCCGGGATGCCGGCGGTGAGCGCACCGCGGGAGGCATACCGGTCCGCCGGACGCGGGTACCGGGCGGCCCGATAAATGCCTGCATCGGGGATTCGGTAATGGCAGATAGCAACTCGATCCATAGCGCAATGACATTGAGACAACTGTCTCGATCCAGCATTTCGCGGCCAATCGGACTGGCCGTTCCGGGGAATCGGACCTAGCCTTTCCGCCGAAGCCGAATCGGGGGTCGGAAATGCAACGTCATGACGCACGGGACCGGATTATCGCGGAGGAGCAGCAGTTCTTGGACGGTGCCGCGGCGCGGCGGGAGCAGTGGGCCGGACAGCTGGGCGCCGAGCTCGCGGTGGACGCCGCCGAGCCACTGGAGCGGGCCCGGCACGACATGCTGCGGCAGCAGTTCGAGGAGTTTCGCCGGGCCGGAGATGGTCTCGTCTTCGGGCGCCTGGACGCCGCCGACGGCACGATCCGTCACATCGGCCGGATCGGTCTGCGGCACGAGGACGAGGGCGACGAGCCGCTGCTGCTGGACTGGCGGGCGCCGGCCGCCCGGCCGTTCTACACCGCGACGGCCGTCGAACCGCAGGGTCAGGTCCGGCGCCGCCACATCCGGACGTCCGGCTCGACCGTGACCGGGGTGGACGACGAGCCGCTGGACGGCACCACCGGGTCCGGGCTGGTCGGTGAGGGCGCCCTGCTGGCCGCCCTGGACCAGCGGCGCACCGGCCGGATGTCGACGGCCATCGCCACCCTGCAACGCGAGCAGGACGAGATCATCCGGGCCGGGGCGAACGGCCCGCTGATCGTGCAGGGCGGTCCGGGCACCGGCAAGACCGTGGTGGCGCTGCACCGGGTGGCCTACCTGCTGTTCACCCACCGCCGGCTGGCCGAGCAGGCGGTCCTGGTGCTCGGGCCGTCGCCACGGTTCCTCGACTACATCGCCCAGGTTCTCCCGGCACTCGGCGAGACCGCGGTGGTGTCGGCGACCTGCGACACCCTGCTGCCCGGGATCCGGGTCACCCGGAACGAGGAGCGGCGGACAGCCGAGATCAAGGGCCGGGCGCTGTGGCAGCCGGCCCTCGAACGGTACGTCGCCTCGCTGCTGCCGCGGGCGCAGGATCTGAAGCTGCGCTGGGAGGGCGACTTCTACGTCATCTCCGCCGCGGCGGTCGAGCGTGCGCTGGCCACCGCGGTGCCGGGGCGTTCGTACCATCGGGCTCGCTCGGTCTTTGCCGATCATCTGCACCACCTGCTCGCCGAGGCGATCGCTGAGCAGCGCGAGGCGATGCTGAACGAGATGGAGGAGGGCTTCGAGGACATCCTGGCCCGCATCGACCGCACCGCAGTCCCCGCGTGCGGGCCGGCGGCCACCGGCAGCGATGTCGACGGCCTGCTGTCGGAGGACGAGATCGAGGAGCTGCGGGAGCGGATCGCCGAGGACCCGGCGATCGCGCGCTTCGTCGAGGCGTGGTGGCCTACCCTGGACCCCCGGGAGTTGTTGAGCGACCGGCCGCGGCTGGCCGGGTTCGCCCCGGGGCTGCGGCCCGAGGAGGCCGAAGTGATGAGCGCGGAGCCACCGGGCTGGTCGTCGAGCGACATTCCACTGCTCGACGCGCTGGCCGAACTGCTCGGCGAGCAGACCGGGCCGCCCGCCGACGCTGGCACGACAGCGCCGCAAGGCGAAGTCGTCGCCGATCGGGCCCGGGCGAGGCGTGACTGGGTGTACGGCCACGTCGTCGTCGACGAGGCACAGGAACTGTCCGAGATGCAATGGCTGATGGTGCTGCGGCGCTGTCCCGGCCGCAGTATCACCGCGGTCGGTGACATCGATCAGACGGAGGCGGCGCACCGGCACACGAGCTGGGCCGAGGCGGTGCGGGCGGTGTTCGGGGACCGCTGGACGGCCGCCGAACTGACCGTCTGCTACCGGACGCCGCGTGAGGCGATGGAGCTGACCGGCCCGGTCCTGGCGAAGGCCGGCAGCCGGAACACGCCGCCGCGGGCGGTACGGTCGTCCGGGATCCTTCCGTGGCAGCGGCGGGTGGCGCCCGGCGAACTGGCGGCCGTCGCCGCCCGCACCCTGGAGGAACTGCGGGACCGCTGGCCGGGCGGGACGGTCGGCGTCATCGCCCCGGCCGCCCGGATCGCCGAGCTGGCCGGGCTGCCGGTGCTCACCGCGCCGGAGTCGAAAGGCCTGGAGTGGGACGCGACCCTGCTCGTCGATCCGGACGGCATCGCCGCGGAGCCCCGCGGCTGGAACGGCCTCTACGTCGCCCTGACCCGCTGCACGCAGGAGCTGGGCCGGCTGATCGTGACGTGAGGGGGCGGCGGGGCGCCCATCGCCCCGCCGCCCGTTCAGTTCGGCTCAGGTCAGCAGCGGCCGAGGTCCTGCCACTGCTGTGTCCAGCCGGGCTCCGAACCCTGGGTCCAGTACCTGGCCCTCCACAGGTGCACGCCGTCGCCCGACTTGGGGCCGGACGGGTCGCCGTACCTGCTCCTCTCGTGCTTGACCGTGTTGCCGCCGGTGTAGACACTGCCGAACTGCCAGTTCGGCGCGCTCGTGCAGTCGCCGGGGTTCGGGTTCGACGGGCCCGGGTTCGACGGCGCCGGGGAGGACGGGCCCGGGTCGGACGGGGTCGGGTCGACGCACGGTCCCGAGGTGGCGACCGAGTCGTGGAACGCGGTGCTCGATGTGCGGTAGGAGGACGTCTGCGCGGTCACCTGGGCCGGGCTGAGCACCTGGTTCTTGGCGAACAGCACCCAGTCGACCTGCTCGATGTAGGTCGACATGCCGCCGGTGTGGGTGGCCGTGTCGATGAACCACAGGTTCCAGTTGATGGTCATCGTCTGGCGCGGGAAGTACTTGCCGCCGTGCACGCCGACCTGCACGCCGTCGATGTAGTAGACGACCTGCCCGTTGGCGACCTGGGCGACCAGGTCGTGCCATCCGTCGATGCTGGTCCGCTGCTCCGAGTGCAGGTTGTCGGCGTACCAGGGGTCGGCGCGGTAGGTGTACCAGGTGGTCTGGTAGTTGATCGGCCCGGTCTCGCCCCAGCCACCGTTCGGCAGGTACTCGGAGATGTCCAGCTCGGAGTAGGTGGGGTCCATGTCCCCGTTGAGCGGGCTGATGGTGAAGAACGTCTGGTTGATGTGGTCGCCGTCGTTGCCGCTGACCGGTGCGTCGGTGAACCGGACCCGGCTGGCGTAGGTGCCCTCCAGGTAACGCTTCTGGGTGGAGTACAGCTCGGCGTGGCTGGTTCCGGCGGCGGTGCCGTCGGTGGAGGCGGTCAGCT
The DNA here is from genome assembly GCF_040639655.1 of Actinoplanes sp. NPDC023801. Classification (NCBI taxonomy): domain Bacteria; kingdom Bacillati; phylum Actinomycetota; class Actinomycetes; order Micromonosporales; family Micromonosporaceae; genus Actinoplanes; species Actinoplanes sp. NPDC023801. Next base: position 155,426 of record NZ_JBFAAI010000015.1, read on the forward strand.
GCATGACCTTCTGGCCGCCGGAGGTGGGGAAGGTGATCGCGTTCGGCGACCAGTTGGCGCCGGGCACGCCCGGTCCGCCCTGGTAGCTGCGAGGCGTCCAGCCGTTGGCGGTCAGCGACGGGTCGGCGGAGGAGTTGTAGTGGAAGTCGTCGAACAGGTATCCGCAATCGGCGGCGGAGGCGGTGCTGGCGTTGGCGACGACCATCCCGAAAGCGGATAAAGCGGTCACTGCCAGGCCGGCGAGGATTCGTCTACCCATGTACATGGATGACTCCTAAGAGGGGGTAACAGCGAGGATTACCGGACCGCGCCGGCGGTCATTCCGGCGCGGATGTGCCTCTGGAACGCGACGTAAGCGACGAGCACCGGCAGCATGGCGATGGTCAGACCGGCGAACAGGCCGCTCCAGTCGCTGCGGTAGCCCTGACTGACCGACAGGGCGGCCAAACCCTGCGCCAGGACGTACCGGTCCGGGTCGGGATTGAGAACCAGCGGGATCAGATACTGGTTCCAGAGCCCGAGGAAATTGAAGATGCCGACCGCGACCAGACCGGGGCGGGCCAGCGGCAGCATGACGCGGAAGAACACCGCGGAATGCGAGCAGCCGTCGAGCACCGCAGCCTCCGCGACCTCCTCCGGCAACGTCCGGAAAAAGGCGTGCAGGAAGAAGACGGTGAACGGTACGGCGTAAGCCGCGTAAACCAGGATCAGCCCGTGATAGGTGCCGAGCAGCCCGAGTTGCCGCACCACGAAGAACAACGGCACCAGAGCCAGGAACACCGGGAAGAAGATGGCCGCGACGAACGTGTAGTAGATGAACCGGTTACCCCGGAACCGATAGCGCGCCAAGGCGTACGCCACCAGCGACCCGAGCAGCATGGTCAGCACCAGTGCGCCGCCGACCACGATGAGGCTGTTGAAGAAGTACCGTCCGATGCTGGCGGCGGTCCACGCCCGCGACCAGTTCTCGAAGTGGAGCGACGACGGCGGCGCCCACGGTTCGTTGAGGATCTCCTGGTCGGTCTTGAGCGAGCTGACCACCGCCCAGAGCAGCGGCAACGCGGTCACCACCGCCCAGGCGAGCATGGCGAGCTGCGGCAGCGGGTTACGCGGTGACTTCATCACGCCTCCAGCGCAGAGCGAACACCGCCAGCGTGAGCGCGGCGAAGAACAGTGCCACCCCCATGGCCGTGGCGTAACCGAACTTGCCGTACGTGAACGCCGTCCGGTACAGCGACAACCCCACCACCTCGGTGGCCCCGTCCGGCCCACCGGGGCCGACCGACATGACCTGCACCAGCACGAACCCGTCGAGCGCCGCGATGCCCAGGTAGACGAACGCGACCTGCACGCTCTCGGCGACCAGCGGCAGCGTGACCCGGCGGAACGTCGCCCACCGCCCGGCACCGTCGAGCACCGCCGCCTCGAACAGCTCCTTCGGGATGGCGCCGATCGCCGCGCTGAACAGCACCACGTAGAACCCCACCGACGACCAGATCACCACCGCCATCACGGACGGCAGCGCCAGTGCCGGTTCGGCGAGCCAGCTGCGCGCCGCGCCGTCCAGCCCGATGGCGCGGAGCCCTGAGTTGAGCAGCCCGGTGTTCGGGTTGTAGACGAAGCCCCACAGCACCGCGATGATCACCAGCGAGAGCATCTGCGGAAAGAAATAGACGATCTGGTACGCGGACGCGCCGCGCAGGGGACGTCGCCCGTTCAGCATGCTCGCCAGGAACAGCGCCAGCCCGATCGTGGCCAGCGGCACCACGATCAGCATCACCGCGTTGTTGCGGACCGCGTCGAGGAAGAGCGAGTCCTCGCCGAGGCGGACGAAGTTGTCCAGTCCGACGAAGTTCGCCTCGCCGGCCACCCCCGTCCAGTCCGTCAGCGACAGGTAGAAGGCCTGGGCGTACGGGGAGAGCACCAGCACGACGTGCAGGACCAGCGCCGGAACCAGCGCGGCGAGCAGGAACCGCCACCGGCCGTGCCGCATCAGCGCTGGTACTTCTTGACGGTGCTGTCCTTGGCCAGCGAGTCCGAGGCCTTCTGGATGCGGGTCGACCAGTCGGCCACGCTGATCCGGCGGTTGACCAGTTCGGCGGTGGCGTCGTCGACGGCCTTGGCGAGCGGCGCGTACCACGTACGGAATCGGTAGTTGAAAGCGTCCGCACCGGCGGCGGTGACCGCGTCGCGGACCGAGCCGAGACCGCTGGAGAGCGTGAGTCCGTCGGTGGCTCCGGCGACCGCCGGCAGGGTGCTGCTGGCCTGCGCGAATGCGGTCGCGGACTCCTTGGCGAACAGGATCCGCAGGTATTCCAGGCCGCCGGCGACGTTCTTGGCCTGGGCCGGTACCAGGTAGGACTCGCTGCTTGCCGCCTGCACCGCGGTGACCGGAAGCTTGTCGCTCCCGGACACGGACGGGACGGTGCCCATGACCATGTCGAAACCGGCCGGGGTGACGTCCTTCTGCTCGCTCTCCAGCCAGGAGCCGCACGGTATGAACGCGGCCTTCCGCTGGCACCAGGCGGCCTGCGCCTCGGTGTGCGACAGCGCCTCCGAGCCGGACATGAGGTAGCCCTTGCCGGCGAGTTCGGCGAACGCCTCGGCGGCCTGCTTCAGTCCCGGCTGCGACCAGGCGGCCGGGTCGAGGTTGTCGACCGCTTTGACCAGGTCGAGTCCGCCGGCCTTGGCGGCCATGGTGAGCATCGGGTCGTTGATGTACTCGGCGTATTTGCCCTGGTAGGTCCAGGGCGCGATGCCGGCCTTCTTGATCGTCTCACAGAGGGAGAGCATCTCGGCCCACGTCTTCGGGTACGTCCATCCGCGTTCGGCGAACAGTGCCTTCGAGTACCAGACGCCCCAGACCGTGTAGGTGAAGTTCAGCGTCACCGTGCTGCCGTCGAACGTGCCGTCCTCGATCACACCGGGGAGCAGGGTGTCGCGGACCGTCTTGCCGGGCTGGTCGAAGGCCGGTGCGGCGAGGAGTTCGGCCAGGTCGGTGACCTGCTTGGCGCCGACCAGGGTGGCGATGTCGAGACGGCCGGCGCCGGTGTTGTCGACGACGTCCGGCGGGTCGCCGGCCACGAAGCGGGGCTGCATGGCCTCGCCGACCTTCTGCAGGCCCTTGTGGTCGACCTTGGCATGCGGGTACTTCGCGGTGTACTTCTGCTCGGCCTTGATCGCGTACTCGTCGCCGTACCCACCCTTGAAGACGACCACCTCGAGGGGCGCGTCGGCCTTGACGCCGAGCGGGTTCTCGACGGTCTTGGCGCCGCCCGCCTGGGCCGGCTTCTCCTCCTTGCCGGCCGACGTGACGCAGGCGCTGAGCAGCGGGGCGGTCACCGCCGCGAGCCCGGCGGTCCGGAGCAGGGTTCTTCTCGGGTACGGTCGGGGAAGGGATTCTGGGTTCATCGCTGGGCTCGTTTCTCTATGCGGTGCGCCGGATGCGCCCGGCGTACCGCGCCTCTAGTTCCGCGTTGTGTTCCTTGCCGCCGGGCACGTTGTCCGACAGGTAGACGGGCGGGACGATTCCCGCCGCGAGCAGGCGGTCGACCACCTCGACGACGATCTGCTGGGCCAGCAGCGCGGCGGTGATCGAGGAGACGGCGCCGACCGCGCCGCCGCCGGGCAGCGGCACTGTCGCGTCGCCGTACGGCGCGCCGTTGTCGAGCGTCACGTCGGCGATGTCGCCGAGCTTGCGGCCGCTGGGGTGCCGCGAGCCGACCCCGGCCGAGTGCTCCGCCGAAGTGATCGCGATCAGCGGGTGGCCGTGCTCCTTCACCAGCAGCGCCATCTCGACGACGGCGCCGTTGATGCCGGAGTTGGAGGCGATGACGAATGCGTCGTCCGGCTTGACCGGCGCCAGCTGGTAGATCCTGTGGGCGATCTCCGTGCCGCGTTCGACCATCGGGTCGGCGAGCGCCTCGAGGGGTTCACCGCCGTAGAGGACGATGTCACGCAGCGCGATCCGGTTGGTCGGGACCAGTCCCCCGGCCCGGCCGGCGATCTCCATGGCCAGGGCCTCGGAGTGCCCGCAGCCGAATGCCTGGATCACGCCGCCCTTTTCTATCGAGGCGGACAGCAGGCCGGCCGCCCGGGACTTCGCCTCCCGCTGCCCCCGGCCCACCTTGGCCACCAGTTCTTCGATCCTGGACAGGAAGTCACTGCTCACGTCGTTCCCTTCTCCACCCGCCGTTTACGGGTCGGCAGCTTCTCCGGCAGCCGGTGCGCGTCCACGGCGCGGACCGTCAGCTCCAGTGCCTCGGCGGTGCGCTCGTAGGTGCGCTGCGCCACCGCGACGTAGATCAGGTCGAGGACGAGCAGCTGCGAGTGCAGGGCGGAGAGAGCAGCCAGCCGGAACGTCGTCTCCAGCACGCTTGTGGTGAACACGATGTCGGCGACCTCGGCCAGCGGCGACCGGTTGAAGCTGGTCACCGCCACGGTCAGCGCGCCGTGGTCGGCAGCCTCGGCGAGTGTCTCGATCACCTCCCGGGTGCGCCCGGAGTGCGACAGGCCGATCGCGACGTCACCGGGCAGCAGCAGCGCGGCGTTGGTGAGCGCGGTGTGGCTGTCCTGCCGGTGCCAGACCGGCACCCGGATCCGTTCGAGGCGGAACGCCATTTCCCGCGCCGCCGTGCCGCTGCTTCCGAGCCCGAACAGCTCGACCCGCTGCGCCCCGGCGATGGCCGCCGCCACCCGGTCGACGTCGTCGACCTTCAGCAGCGAGGCGGTGCTCTGGATGGCTCGGGTGTCGGCCGCCGCGACCACGCTGAGCACCTGGTCGAGCGGGTCCTCCGGGGTGATGTCGCCGCTGATGTCGGTTTCCCACCGGGCCTGCTCGGCGCGCCCGGTCTCGGTGGCGACGGCGACCCGCAGGCTCGCGTAGCCCTTGAAGCCGAGCGTGCGGCTGAACCGGGTGACGGTCGCGGTCGACGTGCCGGATCGCTCGGCCAGATCGACGATGCTGGCGTGGGCCGCGGTCTCCGGGTCGGCCAGGATCGTCTCGGCGATCCGGCTCAGCGCCTCCGGCATCTGCGGTCCCTCGATGCGCAGCCGCCCCAGCAGCCCGCCGCTCTCACCCGTCATCCGTGGTCATCCTTTTCATCACTTGCTTGTGACGATGAAAATTACGACCGCCTGCGCAACTAGTCAACAATGAATTTCTGTGTTTCGATCCCTGGCATGGATCTGGTGGTGGGAGTCGACGCCGGCGGAACCGCCTCCCGCGCGGTCGTCGCCACGGTGGCCGGGCAGGTGACCGGCCGCGGACGAGCCGGCCCCGGCAACCCGTTCGCCGCCGGGCCGGCCGCCGCCGGCGCGATCACCGACGCGTTACGGCAGGCGCTGGCCGGCCAGGATCCCGCGACGGTCACCGGTGGTGTGCTCGGCCTCGCCGGCACCGGCGCCTGCGTGGACCCGGCAATCACCGCGGCACTCGACCAGGGCTGGGCCGCAGCCGGTCTGACCTGTCCCTACGAGGTCGTCGGTGACGCGGTCACCGCCTTCGCGGCCGGCACCGGCGAACCCTCCGGCGCGGTCCTCATCGCGGGCACCGGTGCGGTCGCCGCGGAGATCAAGGACCATGCGATCGTACGTACGGCGGACGGGCTCGGCTGGCTGCTCGGCGACGAAGGGTCCGGCCACTGGCTCGGCATGCGCGCGCTGCGTTCGGCCGTACACTCCTGGCCCTCGCCCTTCGCCGCCCGGATCGCCACCCGGACCGGCGCCACCGACCGTGACCGGCTGATCTCCTGGGCCCAGCGGTTGCCGCACGGCCGGATCGCCGCCCTGGCACCGGTCGTGTGCGAGGCGGCGCGAGGCGGCGATCCGCAGGCCCGGGCGATCGTCGCCGAGGCGGTCGGTCACCTGACCGCCACCCTCGACGAGGTGGCCACCGACGGCCCGATCGTCCTCGGCGGCAGCCTGCTGACCGCCGCCACCCCGATCCGCGACGGCGTCCGCGCGGCCCTGCGGGAACGCGGACTGGCGCCGCTGACGAGCGGTGACCCGGCGGCCGGCGCAGCCTGGCTGGCGGCCGGCCGCCTGCCCGGCGTCGACCCGGCGGCGCTGCACGCCACGTTCGTGGACTGCGGCGCGATGTCCGGACCCCGCCCCTAGCGCCTGTTCGCCGGGTGGCGGGGTCAGCCCAGCCCGGCCGCCTTTCGCAGCAGTACCGAACGTTCCCGCCGGTTGGCGCACAACCGGGCGGCCAGTTCCAGTTCGGCGCGGGCCTCCGGGTGCCGGCCGAGACGGGTCAGGAGCTCACCGCGCACGGTCGGGACCAGGTGCGAGCCGGGCAGCCGGCCGGTGGCGATCAGCTCGTCCACGATGACCAGGCCCTCGTCCGGGCCCGAGGCCATGGCTACGGCGACCGCCCGGTTGAGCTCGATCACCGGTGACGGGGCGACCCGGCCGAGCGCCTCGTACAGCACGACGATCCGGTCCCAGTCGGTCGTCTCGACCGAGGACGCCGCCGTGTGGGTGGCGGCGATCGCGGCCTGCAGACCGTAGGGTCCGAGACCCCGGACCGACGCCCTGGTCAGCGCGGCCAGCCCCCGGCGGATCGCCGCGACGTCCCACAACCGCCGGTCTTGGTCCTCGAGAAGCACCGGCGAGCCGTCCGGGCCGGTACGGGCCGGGAAGCGCGCGGCCGTCAGCTCGCAGAGCGCGAGCAGACCGTGCACCTCGGGCTCGTGCGGCTGCAGCGCGGCCAGCTTCCGGGCCAGCCGGATCGCCTCGTAGGCCAGCCCGGGGCGCAGCAGCCGATCACCCGACGTGGCCGTCGACCCCTCGGTGAAGATCACGTAAAGGACGCTGAGCACGCCACCCAGCCGCTCCGGCGCTCGTCCGGGGCGGGCAACTCGAACGGCACCCCGGCCGCCGCGATCGTCTTCTTGCCCCGGGTGATCCGGGCCTGCACGGTCGGCACCGGCACCAGGAAGGCGCGAGCGATCTCCTCGCTGGACAGGCCGGCGACCACCCGCAGGGTGAGCGCCACCCGTGCCTCGGCGGAGAGCACCGGGTGGCAGCTGATGAACATCAGTGCCAGCACGTCGTCGTCGATCCGGTCCGGGTCGATCTCGCCCGTGTCGGACGGGCCGGTCATCTCGCCGGCCGCCAGCAGGGCGTATCGGTCCTGGAGTGCGGCCCGGCGACGGATCATGTCGATCGCCCGCCGCCGGGCCGTGGCCATCAGCCAGGCGGCGGGGTTCGCCGGGGCGGCGAGCGGCCACGACACCAGCGCCTCGGCGACCGCCTCCTGGGCCGCGTCCTCGGCCAGCCCGAAATCGCCGGTGAACCGGGTCAGCGCGGCGACGATACGGGCGGACTCGATCCGCCACGCCGCCTCGACCTCGGCCGCGCTCATCAGATCCGGTTCGCGGCGATCACTCGCCGGCCTGCGGGACCTCGTCGATGCCGGGCACCCGGCGAATCTCGATCTTGGCGCCCCGGGCGGCCGGGACCCGCTTGGCCCACTCGACGGCCTCCTGCTTCGAGGCGACGTCGAGCATGAAGAAGCCCCCGAACAGTTCCTTGGTCTCGCCGTACGGCCCGTCGGTGACCACCGGGGTCTCGCCGCTGAAGTCCACCACGACGCCCTGACGGGGATCGTCCAGCCCCTCCGCGGCGAGGAGCACACCGGCCTTGACCATCTCCTCGATGAACTGCCGGGTCGTGGCCATCATCTCCTCGATGTCGGCCATCATCGCGGCGTTCGACTCATCGGTGCCCCGCATGATCAGCAGGTACTTCGGCATCGCGTTCTCCTCGCTCGGAGAGCCGCTTCCCGGCTCTCGTACCCTCACGTCGAACGGATGTTCCGCGGATCGACACGGCCGGCGAAGTCCTCGCCGTCCCCGGCGGGGCACAGCGTCGCGGAGGGGTGTGGTTGCCGCGATCACCACACCCCACGGCGCTCAGCCGTCAGAGACCGAATTCTCCAGCCTTGGCATCGTTGAGGAAGGCCTGCCAGACGGCCGGGCTGAAGGTGAGAGCCGGGCCGCCGGGGTCCTTGGAGTCGCGGACCGCCACGACTCCGGGCAGATTGTCGGCGACCTCGACGCAGTTCCCGGACGAGCCCGACCGGCTACTTTTACGCCACTTCGCATGAGACGGGTTCATGTGCCCGCATCCTCCTTCTATATCGCCAGATCGGCGGCGATCTTGCTGAGAGTAGCCCGTGTCTCGGGTGGGCCGAGCGACAGTGCTTGCAACTGCTCGTAGGCTGCCGCGTAGGTGGACACCTCGCTCGGCCGCTCCAGGTATAGCGCACCCGTCAGCGTGTCCACGTAGACCATCCGGTCCTCCGCGGCGTCGGGATACGGCTCGGGCAACGGCGGGAAATCGAGGATCACGAAGCTCCCGTCGAAGCCCACACCGGCGGCGTACGGAAGCATCAAGATCTGGATGTTGGCCTGCCTGGAGACCTCGACAAGGCGCTCGATCTGCGCTTTCATCACGGCCGGTCCGCCGATCAGGCGTCGCACCGCGCCCTCGTCGATGACCACCCGGAGCAGCGGCGGCTCGTCCGACAGCAAGATCGTCTGACGTTCCAGCCGGAGGGAAACCTGCCGGTCCACCTCGTCGCGGCGCATCGGGACGGGCGCGCCCTCGAACGCGGCCCGCGCATATTCCTCCGTTTGGAGTAGTCCGGGAACCATCTGGCACTCGTACGTCCGGATGACCGAAGCCTCAGACTCCATGCCGACGTAGGTCGAGAACCAGTCGGGCAGGACGTCGCTGTATCGCTGCCACCAGCCGCGCTGCTTGGCCTGCCGGGCCACCGCGATGACCGCCTCGGCCTGGTCGCCGTTCACGCCGTACACGCCGAGCAGTGCCCGCACGTCGTTGGGATGCGGCCGGACCTCGGCATTCTCGATCCGGGACAGCCAGCTCGCGTCATGGTCCACACGCCGCGCGGCGTCGGCGGCGGACAGCCCGGCACGGGCCCGGAGTTGCTTCAGCGTGAGGGCGAGACGCCGCCGCCGGACGGTGGGGGTCTGACGTTGAGTCACGCGCTGCATCCTTCCGTTCCCGGTCACTCGCGGACAACACGACTCGTATTCGCAAATTGCTTTCACCCGATCGTGAAATCCGCATGTTGCGGGTTTCAGCCCGCGGTGCCACCGTGGGCAGGTCACCACCGCGTTGTGACAGGGGAGGCAAGCCATGCGCAGGCACCATCCGGTGCGGATCTGGTTCACACCCTGGCGTCAGCGATGCGTCTGCGGCTGCGCCTGGTACCCGTGCCCCGACACCGTAATCATCGCGCCGCCACCGGTAGCCGAGTCGCTGCGCGTCCGGCGGCCGGACCCGAGGCGCAACGGCGCCACCGCGTTCCACAGCCCCCGCCAGGGCAACGAGCGACAGCTGCCGACCGAGACCGGGCAATGGCGCAGCCGGCCGCGGTGAGCGCACACGTCCCGCACCGGTCCTCGTGGGACTGCCTCGCCTGCGCGGAGCCCTGGCCCTGCGATCCGGCCCGCGAGGAACTGATGACCGAGATGGACACGGTCCGGCTCGCCACCTACATGTGGGAGCAACTCGAGGAGGCGGTCCGCGGCCTGCCGCCGACGCCCGCGGTGGAGACGTTCGAGCGCTTCATCAAATGGACCGGCTGACCCGCTGGGAACCCACGAAGCGAAGCCGGTGCCGGGGTATGCCGGCCTCGGTGAGCGATGCCGCGATCGCCGCCGATGGGTGATCGAGGAAGACGGCGACCTGATGATCGTCGCCGAACCCGCAGGCGGCGGCGAGCGTGGCCAGACTGATCGGGTCGAGATCCTCCACCTCGGCCAGATCCATGACCAGGCGCAGCGGCCGGGTGTGGCGGACGGCGTCGACCAGGGCGTGCCGGAGCCCGACCGCGGCCTCCGCGTCCAGGGTGCCGTGCAGCTCGATGACGAGCGTGCCGTCGGGAGTGGTATTGACGTCGACCGTTGCGACGGTCATCGGACAACCCTCCGTAACCCGGCGTTCTCTTCAGCCGTCAACAGTAGAACCCCGCCCCGGCCGGGTCGAGGGACCGCGGTAAGAGTTCACCTGGTCACGGCGAGGTCACGGCAGCGTCCGAGGCGTCCAGCCGCCTTCGCGAGCACTTCCCGGATTTCCGTACAATCGTGTCAAATACGAAATATTACGGTATCGAGCTGGCGTGTAGGTGGACCACACGGAGGCGGCCATGACGGCTGTTGGACGACGATGGGGCCGAATCGCCACGGTGATGACTCTGGCCGGAACCTCGATCGTTTCCGGCGCCGCGGTCAGGGCATCCGGGTCGGCCGGTCAGGTGGACGTCCCGGCCGACGGCACGTGGGGGGCCGTTACGCTCGGCACGAGGTCTCCGGTGTGAAGTTCTGGCTTGGTCGCTTGAACCAACTACCGGAGACCTCTTCAGTTATCGATCACCGCCACGCCGCAACATCGACGGCGCTACGAAACACGGCCTAGCCGCGTGGCGGGGTGAGGCGGCCGTCGTGCAGGTGCAGGGCGGTGTCGCAGCGGGCGGCGATGGCCGGGTCGTGGGTGGCGACGACGACGGTGGTGCCGTGCGAGTCACGCAGGGATAGCAGGAGGTCGACGATCGCGGTTCCGTTGCGGGAGTCGAGATTGCCGGTCGGCTCGTCGGCAAGTAACAGACCGGGTTCGTTGATCAGGGCCCGGGCGATGGCCACCCGCTGCTGCTGACCACCGGACAGCTGGGACGGCAGGGCGCCCGCGCGATCGGCCAGCCCGACCACCTCGAGGAGTTCCAGCGCGCGGCGCCGTTTGTCGAAACCGGTCCGGAACGGCAAGACCGGGGCCAGCACGTTGTCCAGCGCGGTCATCGCCGGCAGCAGGTGGAACCGCTGGAACACGAAGCCCACCGTGCGCCGGTAGGCGGCCAGCGCGTTACGGGACAGCGTGCCGATCTCCTGCCCGGCGACCACGACGGAGCCGGAGTCGAGTCGTTCGATGGCGCCGATCAGGTGCAGTAGCGTCGACTTGCCGGAACCGCTCGGCCCGGTCAGCGACACCGCCGTGCCGGCGTCGATGTCCAGGCTGACGCCGTCGACGGCGGCCAGCCTGCCGCCGTCGGGCAGCGGGAACGTCTTGTTCGCCTCGGTGACCCGCACGAGTGTCATCGATGATCCCGTCCTATTCCTGGGCGAGGAGCTGGGCGGTCGGAAGGCGGCGCAGCATCAGGATCGGCACGACCACGGCGACGGCCGCCAGCGCGATGCCGGTCAGGCAGGCGGCCACCGCGCACCACAGCAGCGGCGTGGTGACCCCGCCGGCGAAGATCGACGCCCCGGCCAGGCCGGCCGCGGAGCCGAGCACTCCACCGAGGACGCCCATACCGGCGGCCTCGGTGAGGACCAGCCGGTGCAGGATCCGGTCGGGCCAGCCGACGGCGGTGAACAGGGCCAGCTGGCCGGCACGTTCGGAGATGTTGAGGTACAGCACGTCGGCGACCGAGGCGATGCCGAGCACGATGGTGACGGCGACGGCCAGGTGGTCGACCGTGCGTGCCTGCAGTGTGATCGCCTCGCCGAGCAGGGTCCCGGTGACCGCGCCCCGGAACGCGAAGGTGATCGCGAGCAGCATCGTCAGCGCTGCCACGCCGATCAGCAGGCTGGCCGCGCCGAGCAGGGTCCGGCCGGGTGTGCGCGTCAGGTTGGCCAGGGCCAGGCCGGTCACCCGGCGCGGGGTGCGCATGCGCACGGCCCGGGCGGAAACTGCGGGCCGGACGATCGCGGCGGGGTCCGGACGGGCGGCGCGCCAGGCGGGCCCGGCCCCGGCGAACAGGGCGAGCAGCACCGCCACCGGCACGGTCAGCAGCAGCCGGTCCCAGCTGAGGGTCAGATCGAAGGCCCAGGCCAGCGGTACGGCCACGAGCGTGCCGGCCACACCGGCGGCGAGTCCGACCGCCGCCGTCTCGACGGCCAGGAGCGTGACGAGATGCCGCCGCGTCCAGCCGACGCAGGCGAGGATGCCGAGCTCGGTACGCCGGGAGCGGACCGCTGCCCGGTTGGCGTTCAGCACGGCGAGCGCACAGACGGCCAGGACCAGGGTGGACAGCAGGACGCTCTTGCGGTCGGCGGCACTGACGAGGACGGCGGCGACGCCCTTCTTCACCCATGGTTCGCCGAGCAGCAGGCCGGGGCGGCCGAACTCGCCGGCCGGGTAGCGGACCGGTACCGGCGTCGGTGAGGAGCCGAGGGTGATGTCGACCTGCAACCCGGTACGCCCGGCGATCTGCTCGGCGATGACGCGGACCCGTTCGCGGGAGGTGGCGTCGATGCCGACGTCACCGGTCAGCCGTACCCGGATCATGCTGATCGGGGCGGCCCGGTTGAGATCGAGTTCCGGGTAGGGCGGGTCGGTCCGGAAGCCGGCCGGGCCGAAGATCTCCTCGGCGGCCGCCATCGTCGTCAGCATCAGCGGCGGCTGGCTGAGCAGCCCGGTGACGTTGGCGTTGGGTTCCAGCTCGCGCCCGCCGAGGGCCCGCCGGGAGGACTCGTCGGCACCGGGCACGCCGGGCTGGTAGTAGGTGTCCATCGGTACCGCCGACAGCGTGCTGCCCAGTTGCACCCTGGCCGGGTCGAACGTGCCGACGGCGTTGAGCGCCATGTCCGGCATGCCGACGCCCGGCCCCTCACCGTGTTCGCTGACATCGTTGTGGTGCGAGCCGATGCCGTCGCGCACCGCGGTGTCGGCGAACTCCATCGGGACCATGTTGAACAGTCCCTCCTGACCGCCCACGCCCCAGATCCTGAGGTCGTTGGTCACCTTCTCGGCCCGGGTGCCGTCGCCGTCGGGCACCGCGTTGACCGCGCCGACGGTCCAGAACCGGTCCAGCCAGAGCGTCTGCCCGAACCCGTCCAGCCCGTCCAGGGTGGTGCCACCGGTGGACGGGTTCCGCATGTGGCTCAGGAGTTTCCCGTACGGCACATCGATTTTGATCGTGTTCTGCCGCACCTGCCGGCCCGGGCGTCTGCCGAGCTGTTCCCGCAGGGACCGGTCGTCGTCGGACGTCCGGCGGACCATGGCCACCGCCGCCGCGTCCATCCGCTGGATGTCCAGCTCCAGCGTCACATCGGTCTGCGGGCGATCGGCGAGCAGAATCGGGAGCATCGAGTACGGGTACGCCATCTCCTCCAGGCGATGCGGGGCGGCCCGCTCCGCCGGCTGGAAGTAGCGGCCCCCGGTGACGGCCCGGTCGAGCCCGGCCAGTGCCGCCTCCTCCTCCGGGTCCACCGCCGCGAACAGGAACGGGATCGGCCACGGGATCGTGATCTTGCTGGTCGTCGGCCGGCCGGAGGCATCGGTGGACCCGGCGCCTCCGGTGCAGGTCAGCGACGACCGGCTGCGGGTGTCGGTCGGGGCCAGCAGCTCCTTCTGGCCCAGACTCGGCACACCGGGGCAGATCGGGGTGCGGCGCCCGTTCCGGTCGATCTCTTCGGGGCGCAGGTCGCGACCGGATCCGGCGGTGCCCGGTATGTCGGTGCGCGGCGTCTCGATGACGTTCCGGGTGGTGTAGAGGTACTGCGCACCGTCCGGGATCCGGGTCAGCCCCGTGTCGGTCAGCCAGGTCGGCTGGATCCGCAGCAGCTGGCGCTCGCCGGCGGGGTCGAGCACATCGGCCAGGTCCACGGTGATCGGCACGGTGCGCATCACGTACCCGATCATCGAGACCGGTGCGGCCACCGACACGTCGGGCATGTCCCGGATCTGTCGCCACTGCTCGCCGGTGATCCCGCCGCGCATCCCGGCCAGTTGCCCGGACTGCACCAGGTTGCGCTGTTGCTCCAGTGGCAGCACCGAGTTCCCGGGCCGGACCAGCACGTCGTAGGCGGGCCGGAAATTGGCCTGTACCGTGCCGACCGCCTCCAGCCGCGACGTCACCGCGGCCCCCGTCAGCAGGGTGAACCCGGCGACCGCCACGGCGATCATCGAGAGCAGCGCCAGCGACCGGCGTCCCCGCGCTCGCCACTGTGCGGCCGCCATCCGAAGCATCGCCCGATTCTCCGGTCCGGCCGGTGTGAGCGTTCACCCGAATTCCGCTACGAGCGTTTTGGCTCTTTGTTCATCAGCCTGACGTGGAGATGTGAGCGATAACGCCTCACCCGGGTGGACCCGGGCCGGCCGACCCGCGGTCGACATCGGACCGTCGTCGGGTACTTGTCCGAACCGATGGGATAGCGTGCGACCGTGGACGTCACGGGGATGATCGCTGACGAGCGCCGCCGGATGGCCGACCTCGTCGACTCGCTTGATGATCGGCAGCTCAGCACACCGAGCCTGTGCGGTGCGTGGAGTGTCAAGGAGGTCGTCGGTCACCTGGTCGCGGCGGTCGCCGCACCGGCGTCGGCGACGCTGCTCGTGCTGGTCCGCAGCGGCTTCCGGATCCATCGGGCCAACGCACGCCTGGCCACCCGGATGGCCGCGCGACCGGCCGGCGAGCTCGCCGCCCTGTTGCGCGAACACGCGGAGAACCCGTTCCGGCCGCCGATCGTCGGATACCCGGGCCAGCTGACCGATCTGCAGGTGCACGGCCAGGACATCCGCCGGCCGCTGGGACTGCCGCACGACCTGCGGCCGGACCGTCTGCGGGTGTCGCTGGACTTCTTGGTGGGCGGGCGCGCGGTCGGCTTCGTACCGAAAAATCGGTTGAAAGGTCTGCGGTTCGAGGCCACCGACCTCGGCTGGGCGTGGGGCGGCGGCCGGCTGGTCCGGGGTCCCGCCGAAGCGGTGATGCTGGCCCTGACCGGGCGCCGGGCCGCGCTCGCGGAGCTGTCCGGCGACGGGCTCGAGTCCCTCAGTCGCGTCTGACCATGGGCGGGGCGCACGGGTCGCAGAAGCTGCGGGCCGGCTCGTGCGCGGCCAGGCGGGCGGGGATGAGCAGCCAGGCCACGACACCGCCGGCAGTCATCAGACCGGCACACACCAGCATCGCGGTGCGGTAGACCGGCTCCAGGGTGACCGGATCGGTCAGGCTGCCCGCACCGAGGCCCGCGACCAGCGGAAGCACCGCCACCGAGAGCAGACCGGCGGCCCGCGCCACCGCGTTGTTGACGCCCGATGCCACGCCGGCGTAGGCGTCGTCGATGGCGCCGAGCGCCGTAGCGGTCAGCGGCGCCACCTGCAGGGCCAGACCCAGCCCGAAAATGATCACCGGCGGCAGTACGTCGGCCCAGTAGGAGGCACCCGGACCGACACCGGCCAGCCACGTCAACCCCGCCGCGCAGATCAGCGGCCCCGCGGTCATCGGCAGACGCGGGCCGATCCGCTGTGCCAGGGCGCCGGCCCGCGCCGACAGCAGCAGCATCAGCACCGTCACCGGCAGCAGGGCGAGACCGCTGGCCAGCGCGGGGAACCCGGCGACCACCTGCAGGTTGACCACCACCAGGAAGAACACTCCACCGTTCGCGGCGTAGACCAGGAAGGTCACCACGTTGGCGCCGCTGAACGCCGGCGACCGGAAGATCGCGAGCGGGAGCATCGGGTGCGGGGAGCGGCGTTCGGCGACCACAAAGGCGGCGAGACCGGCCACGCCCACGGCCAGGGCAGCCAGTACGGCCGGATCGCCCGGCCCGGCGGCCGGCCACGCGGTGAAGCCGTACGTGAGGCCGCCCAGCCCGGCGGCGCCGGTGAACAGGCCGATCGCGTCGAACCCGCGGGCCGCGGACGGGTTGCGTGACTCCGGCACGTGCCGGTCGGCGACCCACAGCACCAGCAGCGCCACGGGTACGTTGATCAGGAAGATGTATCGCCAGTTCCCGATCTCGACGAGCCAGCCGCCGAGGAACGGGCCGAGCGCCCCGCCGATGCCGGCCAGCCCGGACCACGCGCCGATCGCCCGCGACCGGTCCTCGGGCGCGAACGACGCCTCCAGGATCGCCAGCGCGCCCGGAGTGAGCAACGCCCCGCCGATGCCCTGCAGGATTCGTGCCGCGACCAGCAACTCGACGGTCGGCGCCACACCGCACAGCAGCGAGGCGGCCGCGAACCAGCTGACCCCGGCCAGGAAGACCCGCCGCCGGCCGAACCGGTCACCGAGCGAACCGCCGAGCAGGATCAGCGAGGCCAGACTGAGGGCGTAGCCGTTGACCGTCCACTGCAGGCCGGCGGCGTCCGAGCCCAGATCCCGGCCGATCGCCGGCAACGCGATGCCGACGACGGTCGCGTCGATGAAGGCGAGGCTGGAACCGAGGACGGTGGCCAGCATCACCCAGCGGCCGGCCGCCGATCGGTACCTCAGCGGCGCCCCCGCCGGAAGATCCATGGCCGGAACCCTACCGCCGGCCGGACGGGTCACGACGTGGTCAGCAGATGCCCGTTCGCGGTGAAGTCGGGTTCGGCGACCGGCCGGCCGAAGTAGTACCCCTGCAGCAGGCGGTAACCGAGACGGCTGAGGGCCTGCGCCTGCTCGGCCGTCTCCACACCCTCGGCCACCGCGTCCAGCCCGAGACCGTGACTCACCTGGATCATCGCCTCGGCGATGACGGCGTGCCGGCCGGCCTCGGTGATCCGGTCCACGAACGATTTATCGATCTTGAGGATGTCGACCGGGACGGTCTGCAGCAGCCCCAGTGACGAGTGCCCGGTGCCGAAGTCGTCCAGGGCGATCCGCACACCGAGCGACCGGAGCTCGTGCAGGGCCGTCACCGCGGGACCGCCCTCGAACACGGCGGTCTCGGTCACCTCGACGGTGAGACGGTGCGCGGGCAGGCCGGTGTTGACAAGCACGGCCGCGACCCAGGCCGCGAACCCCGGCCGGGCCAGCTGGCGGGCCGACACGTTGACACTGACCCGGTCCGGCGCCAGCGGGCCGAGCGCCGCCGTCCACCGGACCAGCTGCTCGCAGGCGGTCCGCAGAATCCACGCGCCCAGTTCCACGATCAGGCCGTTGCGCTCGGCCACCGGAATGAAGACAGCCGGACTGATCGGGCCGCGCTCCGGATGCTGCCAGCGAACCAGCGCCTCCACGGCCACGGTCCGCTGACCGGGCAGCGCCACGATCGGCTGGTACACCACATGGAACTGGCCGGTGTCCAGCGCGTGGCGCATCTGCGCGCCAAGCCGTACCTGCTCATGGGACTGCTCGTCGAAGGCCGGCAACCAGCGCCGGAACGTCTCACCGGTCTGTTTGGCGACACACATCGCCACGCCCGCACGCCGCAGCACCTCCGCCGCGTCCGTGCCGCGGTCACCGTCGGCGACCCCGATCCCTGCCCCGACCAGCACCTCGTTACCGACGGCACGGACTGGATCATGCACGGCGCGGATGAGCCGGGCCGCGATCGCGTCCGCCTCGACCGGGCTCGCCACGGTCAGCAGCACGGCGAACTCGTCGCCACTCAGACGCGCCACGGTGGCCGCCGGCCCCGCCAGCACCCGCACCCGGCCACCGATCTCGGTGATCACCTGATCGCCTACGGCATGGCCCAGCTCGTCGTTGATGTCCCGGAGCCGGCTCAGCCCGACCAGGACGACCTGGGCCCGGCCGGCGGGCAGCGCCCCGCGGAGCGCGTGGTAGAACGAGCGCCGGTTGCCCAGCCCGGTCAGATCGTCCTGCATGGCGAGCCGCTGCAGTTCGACGGCCTGCCCCCGGACCTTGCCCATGACACCGGCCATCCGGGCCACCCCGAGGACGAACAACACCACGGCGCCCGCCCCGATGACGACCCGGTTGACCGCCTCGGCACCGATCGACGGAACGAACAGCAGCGTCGGCGCCAGCACCGAGCAGCCACCCAGGACCACCATCCGGGTACGGTTCGACCGCGGGACGTCGAAGGCGTCGCCACCCCCGGCGGGCGCGGCCATCGACGGGTGCAGGGCGGCCGCGGCCCACAACACGTACGACAGCAGCCAGGCCCAGTCGAACCCCCGCCCCTCGTAGTCGAAGTGCAGACTGGCCACCGAGAACCCGACATCCGCCACCAGCAGCAGGCCCGCGGCTCCACCGAGCAGATCGGCGCTCGGGGTCCGCGCTCCGCCACCCATCAGCAGCCGTGCCACCATGACCAGCAGCAACAGGTCCAGCGCCGGGTAGGCGGTACTGACGACGCGCTCGAGAATCGACACCGAGTCGTCGGTGGCCACCGGATGCAGCACGAAGACCCACAGCACCAGGCTGAGACCGACGGCCGCCATCGCAGCGTCGATCACCCCACCCGATTCGTTGCCACGCCACCAGCGCAGCAACAACAGCAGCCCGCCGATCAACGGCGGGTACATCAGCAGGTAGAACACATCGGCGACCGACGGGTACGGCTCCACGTCCATGACGTTCTGCAGGTACCACCAGACGAAGTCGCCGCACACCGAAAGGATCTGGCCGACGGCGAACAGGATCCACGCGACCGGCTGACCGGGCCGGTGCCATCGCACGCCGACCAGGATCAGGATCCCAGCGAGCAACCCGATCGAGTTGTAAGCGACGAGCGACGCCACGGTGTTGGCGGGCAGCACGTAGTAGCCGCCGGTCGCCAATGCGCCGCCGGCTGCCCACCAGAGCCATCGTTGAGCCGCTGCCACGTGTCGCCCATTCGGCAGCGCCGGACGGCACTTGAGAACATCACCGATGCAAGGATCGTCACTGTGCCGCCGGCGGAATGCGGCCGGCCTCGCCGCGGATCCAGTCGCCGTCCCGGCCGACGACGCAGTCCCAGCCCAGCCGGTGCAGCCGGCGCGTCAGGGAGTCCGGCTCCAGGAAGTGCTTGACCACCCGGAACGTACTGCCGTCCCGCAGCCGCCGCTCCACGATCCCGTCGGCGACGAAAGTCTCCTTCCCGCGCACGTCGGCGTGCTCGTCGATGAAGAGCACCCGCCCGCCGGGAGCGAGGAACCCCTCCAGCGCGCGCCAGAACCCGTCGAACCGGCCCACCGGTACGTGCGACAGCCACGCCGAGAAGAACACGACATCGAACCGGGTGCCCGGAGTCCACGAGAACACGTCGCCCACCACGAACTCGACGTTGGCCGAACGGACTCGTGACCGGGCGATCTCCACCGTCTCCGGGGCCGCGTCGACGGCCGTCAGCGTGCCGGCCCACGTCGCGAGCGCCTCGGTCCACAGCCCGGTGCCGCAGGCGATCTCCAGGACGTCGCCGGCCGGCCGCATGCCGGCGACCAGGCGCGCGATGCGTTCCCGGGCCGTCGCGACGTCACCGTAGGCGGTCTCGTCGTACTCCCCCGCCCGTCGGCGGTAGTAGTCGAGCTGCTCGGCCAAGGCGTCATCGGTCACGCTCCCACCATGCGCCGTCGCGGGGCCCGGCTCAAGCCCCGGCCGCCGCGAGGCCACGTACCGATCCGTCGCGGCGACCTTGACGGATGTGGCTAACGTGCCCGCAGTGGATGTTGCCCGCACCTTTCTCACCGAGGTCGACACCCGGCAGCCGGGCGCGCTCAGCGGCCTGTTCCTGCACGGGTCGATCTGCTGGGGCGAGTTCTTCGCCGGCAGCGACGTGGACTTCGTAGCCGTGTGGGAACGGCCGCCCGACCACGCCGCTCTCGCCGAGGCGCACCACGCGACCAGGGTGCGGCACCCGGAGGTCGTGTTCGACGGCTTCCACTGCTCGGCGGACGACCTGGCCGTCTCAGCGCTGACCGTCGGCCGGCGTCCGGCGTTCTTCCAGGGCGAGTTCGACCCGGACGGCAGCATCGACATCAACCCGGTCACCTGGCACGAACTGGCCGAACGCGCCGTCGTGATCCGCGGCGAGCTGCCGCCGGTGCACACCGACCCGGCCGAGCTGTACGCGTTCACCCGGAACAACCTCGACACGTACTGGCGCTCGTTCGTCCCGCAGATCGAGGCCGCCGGCACCGAACTGCTCGGAAGCCACGAGCCGTCGGTCGTGTGGGTCGTGCTCGGCGTCGCGCGCCTGCATCACCTGCTCGCCACCGGCGAACTCACCTCCAAGAGCGGCGCCGGCCGGTACATCGTCTCGTCACTCGACGCCCGCTGGCACCGGCTGGCCCACGACGCGCTCCGCATCCGCGAGCGGCCCCGGGAGCCCACCGCCTACGACGACACGACCGAACGCGGCCGGGAGACGTACGACTTCCTGATCTGGGCGATCGACGACGGCCTCAGCCGCGAGCACTGACCCGGCACACCGCTCCGGGCCCGGCTCAGACGGTCCACGGGCCGGCCGGGTGCTCCTCGAACGGCAACCAGAGCGACGGCTGCCCGCCAGGGTCCCCGGCCCACCGCAGCTGCACGACCGGGAACGGGGGCCGCTGGTAGTAGTCGACGGCTGCCCCGAACAGGCGCTCGTACCAGCTGCTGTGCACCGGTGCGAGCGTGAGCTCCCGGCCGTCGGCGATGCCGGACAGCCGGACCTCCGGGGTCAGCTCCAACCCGTCGCGGACCAGCTTGCCCACCTCGTTGACGATCGTCATGGCCCGCTGTTGCGGCACGCCGGGAAGGCACACCTCGACACTGCCGAAGCTGTGCCAGAGCCCGATCGAGTACGCCCAGTCGGGCAGCGTGAGTCCGGCGACGCCGGTGACGCCCCAGCCGTACTCGCGGACCAGCCGGGCGTTGCGGCGTTCACGCGGCGGCCAGGACCGCTCAGGCGACCGCCACCATCTCCGGGGGGCGCCGTCCCCATCACAGAGCAGGCAGTGACATTCACGGCTGGACACGTCGGGCACCGCCAGATCGTAGACTCACGCCACCCTGAGCACGGGCGTGGTCACCCGCCCGCCGGCACCGGTCACGGCAACGACCGGCGACATGGCGCGTCCCGGCATCAACGGCGTGAAGATCCACTCACCAGGCAGGACCTTCACGGTGGTCAAGCTACGCGAAAGGCCGCGGGGACGGAGGTACGGTGCTCCGATGAGAGCTCTGATGGTGCGCGGCGGCTGGGACGGCCACGAACCGGTCGCCTGCACCGAACTGTTCCGCGACCTGCTGACCGGCAACGGCTTCGAGGTGCACACGTCGGACACTTTGGACGTCTACACCGACCGGGATCTTCTCGCCGGGACGGATCTGATCATCCAGTGCTGGACCGGCGGCCGGTTCACCGCCGAGCAGGAGGAGGGTCTGGTCGGGCGGGTGCGGTCCGGCGCCGGATTCGCCGGCTGGCACGGCGGGATTCTGGCCACCGGGTACGAGGCCTCGAGCTACCAGTTCATGATCGGTGGCCGGTTCCTGTGCCATCCGGGTGGCTTCGTCGACCACACCGTGGACATCAGCGGTGATCATCCGATCGTCGCTGGGCTGGAGAGCTTCCCCGTGCACACCGAGCAGTACTATTGCCATGTCGACCCGTCGCTCGAGGTGCTGGCCACCACCACGTTCGCCGGGCATCCGGAGGCGCCCGAGACTGCGGGTGCCGTCATGCCGGTCGTGTGGCTGCGCCGGTTCGGGGCGGGCCGGGTCTTCGTGTCCACGTTGGGCCACTCCCCCGACGATCTGCTGGTCCCGCAGACCCGTACGCTGACCGGCCGCGGCCTGCTCTGGGCGGCCGGCCGCTGACCGGTCAAGCCGGGGTCAGGCCGGTCCGGTCGGGGTCAGGCGGGTCAGGCCGGTCCGCCGAACCGCGCCAGGTAATGCCAGACGCGTTTGAGGGACTGCTGGTCGTACCGGCCGGTCCGGGCGGCGTCGCCGATGATCCGCGGGGTGAGGTGGCCGTCGACGGCGATCGCCGTGCCGAGCTCGACGAATTCGGGGCCGCGGTACTCGGGGTGGCGGCGCAGCTCGGCCACCGGCAGCCGCAGACCGGGATGCCACTCGACCGGGCACGCCAGACGGCAGGCAAGGGTCTCCACCTCGGTGCCGCGATAACTGGGGTCCAGGACCAGCGCCTCCACGTCACGGTCGAGGCGTACCGGGCCGTGCACGTGCGCCTCGACGTAGTCGTCGAGCATGTCCTGTTCGTCGGCGAGAGCCAGGTCGATCAGCGACATCCGGCCGGCCACCGCGAACGCCGACGGTTGCAGGTAGCTGTCCGGATAGCAGAACGTGGACCGGGCGACGGCGTCAGCGGTCAGCCGCAGATGGGCCGATCCGAACCGGGGCGCGCCGCCGACCGGCCGGAGACGGAAGTTCAAGGCGCCGTAGACCGGCCGCAGAGGTGCCGGGGCCTCGTCGTAGCAGCCGCCGAACATCCGCTGCTCCCACAGCCAGCGGTCGCCGCCGGGGTACGCGGTCAGCCCGCCGTTGCCGGTGCCGGTCACGAACTGGGACAGATAGGTGCCGCCGTCGGCGAGTTCCCGCAGCACGTGGCGCCCCGCGTTGACCCGGTCGGGGTGGAAGTTGAGCGTCACCCGCAGCGCGGGATCCACCGGCGGCCCGGCCGACAGTCCGGTGACATGTTGCAGCGCGCGCACGGCGTACGGATGCAGATCGTCCGGGAGAACCATGTGGATCATCCTGCCGAACCCCGGATCCGCGACGAAACCCGTTTTTGCGAGTGCGGAATTGTCATACCCGCGGGGCATGATGGCGTCGTGACATCGTCCGCTGGGGAGCTTCTCGCCGCCGTCGTGGCGCGTGCCGTCGCCGACTTCGCCGGCCGCAACGCCTACGTGCGCGGCGGCAGCGCGGTCCACGCGGTCGCCACGGTGCGCTGGATCTCGGAGCTCGAGGTCCCGGCTCCGCTGTGTCACGTCGGTGTCAGCGGCGGTGAGCTGGCCGCGCTGCGCCCGACCAGCCTGCCGGTCACCTGCCGCCGCTGCCTGCGGCGTCAGGGCGCCGACGAGCTGGCCGCCCTCCCGCTCACCGAGCAACTCACCCTGTTCCCCCGCCGCTGACCCTGTTCCCCGCCACCGACGGAAAGGCAGACCGTGGTCCCGTTCACCGAGCCCCTCAGCGACTTCCCGCCGCCGCCTTCCGGCGGGTCCCGCCCCGTCGTGGTCCCGCTCCTCTTCTCCGGCCCGGCGGACGAGCACACCGGCGAGTCGCCGGGCGCCGCCGCTCCGGGCTTCCGGCAGTTCAGCCCGGTGGAGAGCCCGTTCCACCCGGCGGAGAGCCCGTCCCACCCGGCGGAAAGCCCGTCCCACCCGGCGGAGAGCGAGGCTCCCCGGTGATCGAGGGCATGTGCAGGCACGAGCGCAGACCGCCGGGGCAGGGTTCACCGTCCCCGGCGGTCTACGCGAAGGGTCTCACTCCAGCGCGCCCTTGATCTTGTTGACGACGTTGGCGACGCCCTGCGCGTGCGCGCCCGCGCCGGTTCCCGGCTTGCCCTTGCCCATCGAGCCGTCGTATGTGACGTACAGCTTGGGGTCGGGCGCCGGCCCGAGGGGCCGGTCGTCGGTGAGCGGCTGCGCGTCCGGAACGTAGACGATCTCGTCCTTCCCGTTCAGTGCGGGACCGCGCGCCCACCGGCCCTCCCCGGCCCTGCTCTCCGGGTCGAAGCTGTAGAACGTGTGGTTCGCCTCGGGGTGCTCGTTCTCGGCGTTGGAGTCCTCGAGACCGTTCTCGGTGAAGCCGTCCTCGATCAGCTGCTCGATCCCGAGGAGCCACTGCTGCTGGTGGTACGTGTCGCGGGCCAGGTTGAACGCCAGCATGTCCTTGACCCCGCGGTCGTCGGTCATGTTGTAGACGCGGCTGGTCATCAGCCGGCTCTGTGCCTCGGCGGCCACGTTGGACCGGAAGTCACTGAGCAGGTTGCCGCTGGCCACGATGTACCCGGTGTTCCACGGCGTGCCTTCGGAGTCACGGGGCAGGGCGCTGCCACCGCTGACGATGGCGTGCTGCGGGCTCATTCCGCCGAGCACCGCGGCCAGCAGCGGATTCGCGGCGGCGGCCTTCTCGGTGGCCTCACCCGGGGCGCCTTCGAGGAGCCGGGCCAGCATGGTGGTGAGCATCTCGACGTGACCGATCTCCTCGGTCGCGATGTCCATGATCATGTCCTTGTACTTGCCGGGCACCCGGCACGACCAGCCCTGCCAGAGGTACTGCATCATCACGGTCATCTCGCCGAACTGGCCACCGACCAGCTCCTGCATCTTGCGCGCCAGCAATGCGTCCGGCTTCTCCGGCTTGGCCTGGAACTGCAGGTGGTCGACGTGCTTGAACATCACGTGCTCCTCTCGGGTACGGACTTGCTCGCCGATCCAGCTACCCGCCTCGATGGCCCGGTGAGGTCGCCCGCGGCCCGGACGGGCCCGGCGGGCGGGGCAACCCGGGCCACATGGTGGTTCTCGACCTAGCCCTTCCTTTGAAGAACCGTGTGGTCCGCGTGGCGCCGTGGTTCGGCCCCGCTTTCGTGGCCGCGATCGCCTACGCCGATCCGGGCAACTTCGCCACCAACTTCACCGCCGGAGCGACCTCCGGTTACCTGCTGGTCTGGGTGATCGTGACGGCGAACCTGATGGCGATGCTGATCCAGTCGCTGTCGGCGAAACTGGGCCTGGTCACCGGACGCGACCTGCCGGAGCTGTGCCGGGAACATCTGCCCCGGCCGGTGGCGCGCGGGCTGTGGGTGCAGGCCGAACTGGTGGCGATGGCCACCGACCTCGCCGAGATCGTGGGCGGGGCGGTCGCACTGTATCTGCTGTTCGGCATGCCACTGCCGCTCGGCGGGCTGGTCACCTGTGTGGTGGCGTTCGCGCTGCTGGAACTGCACCGTCGTGGCGTACGCCGGTTCGAGACGGTGATCGGGGCCCTGCTCGGGGTGATCCTGCTCGGCTTCCTCTACAACGCGCTGCGTTCGGGCGCCGATCCGGCTGCCTTCGCCTCCGGTCTGGTGCCGTCGTTCGAGGGCACCGACACGGTGCTGCTCGCCACCGGCATCCTCGGCGCCACGGTCATGCCGCACGTGATCTACCTGCATTCGGCCCTCACCAAGTCCCGTGCCCCGGCGGCCGCCGACCCGGCCCGGCGGCGGGAGGCGATCCGCTGCCAGCGTGCCGACACGTTGCTGGCGCTGGGCATGGCCGGCCTGGTCAACCTCGCGATGCTGGTGGTTGCCGCCCAATTGTTCTTCGGTTCGTCGATCGGCGGCACCGACACCCTGGAGGGCATCCATGCCGGGCTCGGGTCGGCGCTGGACGGGCATGCGGCGCTGGCGTTCGCGATCGCCCTGCTCGCCTCCGGGCTGGCGTCCTCGGGTGTCGGCACCTACGCGGGCCAGGTGGTGATGCAGGGCTTCATCGGCCGTAGCATCCCGCTGCTGGTCCGCCGGCTGGTCACGATGGCCCCGGCGATGGCGGTGCTGCTGATCGGTGCCGATCCGACGGCCGCTCTCGTCTGGTCCCAGGTCGTGCTGTCGTTCGGAGTGCCGTTCGCGCTGGTTCCCCTGATCTGGCTGACCCGCCGCCGGGATGTGCTCGGCGATCAGGTGAACCGGCCGGTGACCACGGTCACCGCGTCGGCGGCGGCTGCCCTGATCATCGCCCTGAACTGTTTCCTGGTGGTGAGAATGCTCGGTTGAGCCGTTCAGGACGGGGAAGCCGGGCGCGCATGCCGACCTATATCAGCCCGGCGCTGCCGGCCAGAGCGGACGCCTCGGCCCGGCTGGAGACGCGTAGTTTCCGCAGCAGCGCCGCGGTCAGGCGCTTCACGGTCCGTTCCGACACGTGCAACCGGGCGGCGATCTCCACCGTGGACGTGCCGCTCGCGATCATCCGGAGCAGATCCTGGTCGGCCGCGTCCAGTGAATCGGTGACGACGGGCGCCGTACGCCGCGGATCCTGTTCGATCAGCGCGGCGAGCAGATTCTCCGGCAGCACCACCCAGCCGTCGATCGCCGACAGCAGCGGCTGGAGCAGGTCGGCGGCGTCGCTGCTCTTCGGCAGGAACCCGCTCGCTCCGGCCCGCAGCGCGTCAATCGCGACCGAGGGGTCCTCGTCGCCGGACATGGCGAGCACGCGGGCCCTCGGTGCGGCCCGCCGTACCGACTGGATCGCCCGGATCCCGCCGGGCGCCGGCATGTGCAGGTCGACGAGCACGATGTCCGGCACGGCATGGCGCACCACGCTTGCGGCGTACGCCGCGTCACCAGCGGTCGCCACCACACTCGCCCGGCCCTGGCTCACCTCGGGCAGGAGCAGTTCCAGTCCCCGTACGAAAAGGTTGTGATCATCGATGACCGCCACTCGGATCCCGGTACGCATGGCGCCCGGTTGCCCGTCCCGGAGCCGGTCATGCGACTGAGTTTCCGGCGTGCCGCACCCGACCCGGATCAGCTGCTGGTACGCACCGTCTGTCACGAACTGCGGCCACCGATGACGATGCTGTCCGGGCTGATCCGGGCTCTCGAGAACGAGCCGCCCGAACCGCGCCGCGGCGAGTTGACCCGCCTGGCCGCCGAGCATGCCGCCTATGCCGAGGCGGTCCTGGGTCAGATCGCGGCCGCCGCGCGGGGCGGGACGGGCGACCGGCCGGCCGCCGCACCGCTCGGCACGTTCCTGTCCTCGGCCGCCAAGAGCGCGCCGCCGGGGCTGCTCGCGGTGACCGCCACCCGGTCGGCGCTGCACTGGCCGGTTCATCCTTGGCACACCCGGCAGATCCTGATCAATCTGATCGGCAACGCGGTACGCCATTCGCGCGGCCCGGTCCGGCTGCGGTCCGCGGTGCGTGCCCGGCGGCTGCGTCTCGCCGTCATCGACCAGGGCGGCCCCACCGCGGTCCTCCGCGCCGCGCTGGAGCGCCGGACGCCGCCGCCCGGCGACCACGGGGTCGGCCTGTGGGTGGTGCGTCAGCGGCTGGCGGACCTCGGCGGGACGGTCCGGGCCAGAGCGCTGCACCCGAGCGGGCTCGCGATGGAGGTCACGCTGCCGCGATACCGGGGTTGACCCCCGCAGGCCCGGGTCCGGCCCGCGCGGGCCATCGGCCGGGGCACACCGGCAGCATGAGAACGGACCACGTCATTCGTACGTCCCTGTTGTCCGCCTGGCTGGTGGCTCTGCTCCTGCAGGCACCGATGGACGCGCGGACCGGCCTGATCGGTGTCGCGATCGCGTTCCTCGGTGCGGCCCAGGTGCTACGGAGCCGGGTCACCGCCGCACGCGTGCAGAAGCCCTGAGGAGGGCGCCCCGGGTCCGGCCGGCTCAACCTGCGGTTCCGATGCAGGTCGCAGGCTTGATCGCCAGGAACGAGGGTAGACATCCGCCCGCGATGAAAAGATCACTGCGGGTGAGGGAGCAGGTACACGATGTTGATCTGGCCGGGGAACCCGTATCCGCTGGGAGCCACTTTCGACGGGGGCGGCACGAACTTCGCGCTGTTCTCCGAGATCGCCGAGCGCGTGGAGTTGTGCCTGTTCGACGACGACGGCCGGGAGACCCGGATCGACCTGCCGGAACGGGAGGCGCTGATCTGGCACGGGTATGTGCCGCGGGTGGTGCCGGGCCAGCGGTACGGCTTCCGGGTGCACGGCCCGTACGACCCGTCGCAGGGTTTGCGGTGCAATCCGTCGAAGCTGCTGCTCGACCCGTACGCGAAGGCGATCGACGGTGACTATGCGTGGGAGCAGGCGCTGTTCGCCTACGGGTTCGACGATCCGGATTCCCGCAACGACGACGACTCCGCACCGTTCACACCCCGGTCGGTGGTGGTCAACCCGTATTTCGACTGGGGCAACGACCGGCCGCTGCGTACGCCGTTCCACCAGACGGTGATCTACGAGGCGCACGTCAAGGGGATGACGATGCAGCATCCCGGTATCCCGGACGACGTCCGCGGGACGTACTCCGGCCTCGCCCACCCGGTGATGATCAGGCACTTGAAGCGGCTGGGCGTCACCGCGGTCGAGCTGATGCCGGTGCACCAGTTCGTCCACGACAACGGCGGCGCCAACTACTGGGGTTACAACACGATCGGGTTCTTCGCGCCGCACAACGGCTACTCGTCCTTCGGGTGCCGGGGCGGGCAGGTGCAGGAGTTCAAGGCCATGGTGAAGACGCTGCACTCGCAGGGTATCGAGGTGATCCTGGACGTCGTCTACAACCACACGGCCGAGGGCAACCACCTCGGTCCGACGTTGTCGTTCCGGGGCATCGACAACCCGGCCTACTACCGGCTGGTGGACGAGGACAAGCGCTACTACTACGACACGACCGGCACCGGGAACAGCCTCAACGTCCGGCATCACGAGTCGCTGCGGCTGATCATGGACTCGCTGCGGTACTGGGTGATCGAGATGCACGTCGACGGTTTCCGGTTCGACCTGGCCGCCTCGCTGGCCCGGGAGTTCCACGCGGTGGACCGGCTGGCGGCGTTCTTCGACCTGGTCAATCAGGACCCGGTGGTGTCGCAGGTCAAGCTGATCGCCGAGCCGTGGGACGTCGGTGACGGCGGCTACCAGGTGGGCGGGTTCCCGCCGAACTGGACGGAGTGGAACGGCAAGTACCGCGACTCGATCCGCGACTTCTGGCGCGGTGAGCCGTCCAGCCTCGGCGAGTTCGCGTCCCGGTTCACCGGCAGCTCCGACCTCTATCAGGACGACGGCCGGCGCCCGATCGCGTCGATCAACTTCGTGACCGCGCACGACGGGTTCACCCTGCACGACCTGGTGTCGTACAACGAGAAGCACAACGACGCCAACGGTGAGGACAACCGGGACGGCGAGAGCCACAACCGGTCGTGGAACTGCGGCGTCGAGGGCGAGACCGACGACCCCGGGATCAACGTGCTCCGGGAACGGCAGAAGCGCAACTTCCTGGCCACCCTGCTGCTGAGCCAGGGCGTGCCGATGATCGCGCACGGCGACGAACTCGGGCGCACGCAGCGGGGCAACAACAACGTCTACTGCCAGGACAGCGACATCTCCTGGATCGACTGGAAGAACGCGAGCCGGTACGACGTGCTCACGTCCTTCACCCGGCAGCTCACCACGCTGCGGGCCGACCATCCGCTCTTCCGGCGGCGGCGATTCTTCACCGGCGAGTCCACGGGTGACGCGAACCTGCCGGGCATCGCCTGGCTGCGCCACGACAGCGGGCCCATGGAGGAGACGGATTGGGCGGCGCACGACGTGCGTACCATCGCCGTGTTCCTGAACGGGGAAGGCATTCACGAGCCGGACGAACTGGGCGGACGGATCGTCGACGACTCGTTCCTGCTGCTGTTCAACGCCTCGGCCGAGCCGGTCGAGTTCCTTCTGCCCGAGGAGGCGTACGGGCAAATGTGGGAGATCGTGCTGGACACCGCAGACCCCCTGTGCGCCACCCACGCCGGGCCGGACGGCATCGTCAAGGCGCAGACCGGTGTCCGAACCACCGACCGGAGCGTCATGGTGCTGCGCCGCCGGTACTGACCGGGCGTCCGCATGGCTACGCCCTACCGGCCCGGTGCCGATGGTGTAAGCAGCAGAGCTTTTCCATGCGGCAGACAGGTGTCCGATGCGCTGGTTCAACGATCTCTCGGTGCGGTTGAAGATCTACGCGGCGGTCGGGGTCGCCGGCGTGGCGGCGGCCTCCATCGGGGTGGTCGGCATGCAGCGGATGTCGCAGATGGCCGACGCCGCCGAGTACCTGTACAGCGACAACCTGGTGCCGGTCGCGCAGCTCGGCACCGTGCAGAAGGAGACCCAGCGGTCCTGGGCGGCGGTGATGGACCTGCTGGTGAGCCGCGGACCGGCGGCCGCGGCCGAGGACCGGACGGCGATGGCCGACGCGGACAAGGCCGTCGACCGGGTGTTCGGCGAGTACACCGCCACCGACATGACCGGCCGGGAGCAGGCGGTGCAGGAGTTCCGTACCGCGCTGACGCAGTTGCGTGAGGTCCGCGACGAGCGCCTCATGCCGCTCGCGGTCGCCCATGACCTGCGAGGGTTCGAGGCCGTCCGGGACGAGGCGGCCCGTCCGGCGCTGACCGCGTTGACCGGAGCCCTGGACGACCTGGTGACAATCGAGACCGGCGTGGCCGCGGCCAAGCGTGCCGACACCGCGGCGGCCTACCGGTCGGCGCGAACCTCGATGATCGTTCTGCTGCTCGCGGGTCTCGCGGCGGCCATGGGCATGGCGATGCTCGTGGTGCGCGGCATCATGGGCACCCTGACGTCGGTACGGCGGGTCACCAAGGCCCTGGCCTCCGGCGACCTGACGGTACGGGCGGACGTCGCCGGCCGCGACGAGCTGGGCCGGATGGCCGCCGAACTCGACGCCGGTGCCACCACGGTGGCCGCGAGCGTGGAACGCATGGCGCACGTCGCCGAAACCCTGGCGGCGTCCGCGACGGAGTTGTCGTCGGTGAGCACGCAGTTGCTGACCGGCGCCGCCGAGGCGGAGAACCGGGCGGATTCCGCGTCGCGGGCCAGCGAGGAGGTCAACGCCGGGGTGCAGACCCTCGCGGCCGGGTCGGAGGAGATGACCGCGTCGATCACCGAGATCGCGTCGAGCGCCGGGCAGGCCGCGCAGGTGGCCCAGCAGGGCATGGCGGTGGCGCGGGAGACGACCGCGCGGGTCGCCGAGCTCGGCACGGCGAGCGCGGAGATCGGCGATGTGGTGCGCCTGATCACGGTGATCGCCGAGCAGACGAACCTGCTGGCGCTCAACGCCACCATCGAGGCGGCCCGGGCCGGCGAGCTCGGCAAGGGTTTCGCCGTGGTGGCCGGTGAGGTCAAGGAGCTGGCGCAGCAGACGGCGAAGGCGACCGAGGACATCACCGCCCGGATCGGTGCGATCCAGTCCTCCAGCGAGGCGGCGTCCACGGCGATCAGTGAGATCACCGAGGTGATCGGGCAGATCAGCGACTACACGACGACCATCGCGTCGGCCGTGGAGGAGCAGACCGCGACGACGGCCGAGATGACCCGGTCGGTGGCCGACGCCGCGAACAACAGCGGCGACGTGGCGCTCACCGTCTCCGGGGTGGCGGAGATCGCCACCGCGACCGTGGCGAGTGCCCGGGTCACGCAGCGGGCCGCCGCCGACCTGACGTCGATGGCCGACGACCTGACCCGACTGGTCGACGGATTCAAGCACTGACCGGCGGCGCACGGTCCGGCAGGCGTACCGTGCGCCGTTCACCACTGTCCAGCGCCGCTACGCACGCCTCGGCCACGAAAGTGGCCGCGAAACCGTCCCAGGCGCTCGCGCCCCGGTGCGTCCCGTCGACCCAGTCCTGCAATTCCAGGCGGTACGCCTCGGCGAACCGGGGCCGCCAGTCGGCAGGCAGTTCGCGCGCGTGCAGCCCGCCGCGGCGCAACGATGTCGGCGGCGGCGCGTCAAGCGTCACGGTGCCCTCCTCGGCGACGAGCTCGCAGCGCACCTCGTAGCCGTACCGGGCGTTGACGAAGATCTCGACGTCGGCGAGTATCCCGGACTCGGTGGTGAGGACCAGCAGCTGCGGGTCGCGGGTGCCGCCGGCCCGGGTGCTCGGGCGTGGGGTGTGCACGGCGACC
Organism: Actinoplanes sp. NPDC023801; assembly: GCF_040639655.1. Classification (NCBI taxonomy): domain Bacteria; kingdom Bacillati; phylum Actinomycetota; class Actinomycetes; order Micromonosporales; family Micromonosporaceae; genus Actinoplanes; species Actinoplanes sp. NPDC023801. The sequence continues at coordinate 186,721 of NZ_JBFAAI010000015.1, forward strand.
TCGACGATCTCCTCGCCGAACAGCCACCGGGTGATGTCCAGCTCGTGCACCGCCGAGTTGGTGATCAGCGCGGAACCGGGCAGGCCGGGGACCGCGGCCGGGTTGCGGTGCACATGATGGATCATGAGCGGTGCGCCCACCGCCCCGTCGTCGAGCATCGCCTTCAGCGCGGTGTAGCCCGGATCAAACCGCCGCATGAATCCCACGGTGATCAAGCGGCTGCCGTGAGCGGCCTCGGCCTCCAGGATCCGGGCGCATGCCCCGGCGCTCGGCGCGAGCGGCTTCTCGCAGAGCACCGGCTTGCCGGCGGACACGCAGGCCAGCACATACTCCTCGTGGGTGGCGTCCGACGAGGCGATCAGCACCGCGTCGATGTCGTCGTCATCGATCAGCGTGTGCGGGTCGGCGAACACCCGCGCCCCTCCGCTGCGCGCCGCGACACCACCGGCGCGGTCCGCGTCGACGTCGAACACGCCGCCGACGCTCGCGCCCGAGACCGCGCCGGTGAGCAGGCGGGCGTGGTCGGCACCCATGATGCCGGTGCCGATGATGCCGATCCGTTTCACCGCGGATCCTCCGCTCGCGGCACCGGCCTGCCCCGGCTCGAGCATGGTGGTCATTGCGCCACCTCGGCCAGGAAGGCAAGGCTGCGGCGCACGTCGGCGATCGGGCCGTAGCCCGCACCGGGTGCGCCGTCGAGGGCACAGTCCTGCTCCAGCACGTACCACCCGCGGTAGCCGGCGGTCTCGAGGGCGCTGATGATCGCGCGTACGTCGACGTTCCCGGCTCCGAGCGGCGTGTAGAGCCCGGCCCGCACCCCGGCGAGATAGCTGCGGGTGCCGTCCCGGACACCGGCCGCGATTCCCAGGTCGACGTCCTTGAGATGCACATGGGTGATCCGGGCGGCGGCCAGCTCGATCAGCTCGACCGGCTCCATGCCGCCGATCAGCAGGTGGCCGGTGTCGAGGCAGATCGGTACGTCGCTGCCGCCGAGCAGACGCAGCACCGCGTCACGGTTCTCGATCGCGGTGCCGACGTGCGGGTGCAGGCTCGGCCGCAGACCGCGCTCAGTGGCCATCCGCTGCAGGGTCCGCAGCGTGGCGAACAGGACCGTCCACTCGTCGTCGGTGAGCCGCACCTTGTGGTCGTAGCTGCCGTCGGACGACCGGGCCGCCAGCACCACGACCTCAGACCCGGCGGCGGCCAGGGTGTCCATCGCCGCGGCGGCCTCCCGGAGATCCTCCTCGGTGCAGACGTGCATGGGTACGGGCAGGAAGCCCCCGATCAGCCGGAGCCCGTTGCGCTCCAGCACCGCCCGTACATCGGCCGGGGTCTTGCCCAGATAGCCGGTGGGACCGAGCTCGGTGGCGCGCAGCCCGAGCCCCGCCATCTCGGAGAGGACCCGGTCGGCGGGCAGTTCGTGCCCCCAGCCGGGTGCCTCGCAGACGCCCCAGGAGATGGGGGCGCCACCGACACGGTTCGCCAGATCCGTCATCTCGTCTCCTACAGGTAGTCGCGCTGGGTCGTCTTGCCGTCGAGATATGCCGCGCGTGCCGCCCGTACCGAGTCCAGCGCGGACGTCTCAGCGACCGGCACGTCCCACCAGGAATCGCTGGCCGGGGCGTCCACGAGCGGGTCGGTGTCGACGTGCACGACGGTGACGCCGTGGGTCTCACGGGCCTTGGCCAGAGCGGCCCGCAGTTCGCCGGCCGTGCCCGCTCTCAGTACGTTCGCGCCGAGGCTGGCGGCGTTGGCGGCCAGGTCGACCGGAAGGGTGCCGCCGCCGAGGCGCCCGTCGTCGTCGCGGTACCGGTAGGCGGTCCCGAACCGCTGCGCGCCGACCGATTCCGACAGCCGCCCGATGGAGGCGTAGCCGTGGTTCTGCACCAGGACCACGATCAACTTCACCCGCTCCTGTACGGCGGTGACGAGCTCCTGCGCCATCATGAGGTAGGAGCCGTCGCCGACCATGACGAAGACCTCGCGGTCCGGGGCGGCGAGTGCGACGCCCAGCCCGCCCGCGATCTCGTAGCCCATGCAGGAGAAGCCGTACTCCACGTGGTAGCCCTTCGGGTCCCGCGTACGCCACAGTTTGTGCAGGTCACCCGGCATCGAGCCGGCCGCACAGACGACCACGTCGCGGGGACCGGCCGCGTCGTTGACGGCGCCGATCACCTCGGACTGGGCGGGCAGCGGCGCGTTGCCGAGGTGGTACGCGCGTTCCACGGTGGCGTCCCACGCGGCTGCCGCCCTGGCCGCTCTCTCCTGGTAATCGGTGCTGGTCCGGAAGCCGCTCAGCTCGCCCGTCAGAGCGAGAAGGGCGGTCCGCGCATCAGCCACCACGGCCTCCCCGGCGTGCTTGGCGGCGTCGAAGGCGGCGATGTTCACGTTGACGAACCGCACCTCCGGGTCGGCGAAGGCGCTGCGTGATGCCGTGGTGAAGTCGCTGTACCGGGTGCCGACACCGATCACCACGTCGGCCTCCCGGGCGAACTCGTTCGCTCCGGGGGTGCCCGTCGCTCCGACCGCACCGAGGCTGAGCGGGTGGTCGTACGACAGCGAGCCCTTGCCCGCCTGGGTCTCGGCGACCGGGATGCCGGTGGCCTCGGCGAAGGCCCGCAACGCCTCGGTCGCCTCGGCATAGATCACGCCACCGCCGGCCACGACGAGCGGGCGTTGCGCACCGCGGATCAGCGCGACCGCGCGGGCCAGCGCGCCCGGCTCGGGAGGCGTCCGCGGCACGTGCCAGACCCGCGGGCGGAACAGGGCCTCCGGGAAGTCGTACGCCTCGGCCTGCACGTCCTGGGGAAGCGCGAGGGTGACGGCACCGGTCTCCGCCGGGTCGGTCAGGACCCGCACGGCGCCGAGCAGCGCCGCCGGCAGCTGCTGCGGCCGCCAGATCCGGTCGTAGAACCGCGACACCGGACGCAGCGTGTCGTTGACGCTGACGTCGAAGCCGCGCGGATCCTCCAGTTCCTGCAGCACCGGATTGGCGACCCGGGTGGCGAACACGTCGCCGGGCAGCAGCAATACCGGCAGCCGGTTGACCGTCGCCAGCGCCGCCCCGGTCACCATGTTGGTGGCACCCGGCCCGATCGAGGAGGTGCAGGCCAGTGTCGACATCCGGTTGCGCATCCGGGCGAACCCGGCGGCCGCGTGCACCATGCCCTGCTCGTTGCGGGCCTGCCGGTACGGCACGGCGCCCGGTTCGGTCAGCTCCGCCTCCAGCAGCGCCTGCCCGATCCCGGCGACGTTGCCGTGCCCGAAGATGCCGAACCAGCCCTCGATCAGCCGGTGTTCCGTCCCGTCGCGTTCGGTGCGCTGCGCCGCCAGGAACCGCACGACGGCCTGTCCCACGGTGAGTCTCATCGGTTCCGTCCCTTCCCGAACGGCAGCCGCGGATCGATCTGCTGACCGGTCCAGGTGTCACGCACCCAGGCATGCTCCGGTTCGTCCTCGATCACCCAGGCCCGTTCACCGGGTCCGGCCATCACGTTGAGGTAGTACAGGTCGTAGCCGGGCGCCGCCATCGACGGCCCGTGCCAGCCGTCCGGGATCAGGACCACGTCGCCGCTGCGTACCTCCCGCACATCGGCGGCCCGCTGATAACCGGGGCCGCCGCCGGCCACCTCGAAGTAGTAGATCTCCTCGAGGTCGTCGTGCCGGTGCGGCGGGTACGACGACCAGTTGCCGCCCGGCGTCAGCACCTCGCACGCGATGATCCGGTCGGCGTCCAGCACGTCGGTGGTGGCGAAGTTGTTCACCTGACGAGAGCAGGTGCCCGCACCGCGCATCTCGATCCGCTGCCGCGCGACCGGGATGTGCCGCACCGGAAGCCGCCGGGTCGCCCGCGCGGTGGCCAGCGCGAACCGGCCATCCGCGTCGCTGCGCAGGGTCAGCCGGGCCCGGATCGGCACGTACGCCACGTCGGTGGGACCGTCGAAAACGCTGTCCCGCCCGGCGAGCAGCACCTCCTCGCCGTCGGCGGTGACCGCGACCCCGCCGGACAACGGCACGACCACGACCTCGTCGCCGCCGGTGGAGCAGCTGTACTCCTCCCCCGCGGCCAGCGCCACGACCCGCAGGCCGCTGTATCCCCAGCCCGCCGACTCCGGCGTCACGTCCAGCCGGATCACGCCGCCACCCCCGCCCGGACCAGCTTGACCGCGGCGTCAACGGCGGCGGCCACGTCGCCGTCCGGTGGGTAGAGCAGCGCCCGGCCCACCATCAGTCCGCGCACGCCGGGCACGGTCAGGGCACGGCCCCACGACGCGTACGTCTCCTCGGGGCTGCCCGACGGGTCACCGCCGAGCAGCAGCGCCGGCATCGTGGTGGCCGCCATGACCGTCTCCATGTCGTCGACGACCGGCAGCTTCAGCCACGTGTACGCGCTGGTCCCGCCCAGCCCGGCGGCGATCGCCACGGACCGGGCCACCGCCGCCGGGCTCAGATCGTTCACCACACCGCTGTCGCCACGCCGCGACAGGAACGGCTCGACCAGCGCGATCAGCCCGTGCGCGGCCAGTTCGCCGACCGCTCGCGCGCCGGCCTCCAGGGTGCGTACGCTGGCCGGGTCGTCAGGGTCGATCCGGACCAGCATCTTGCCGCCGTCGAAGCGCATCCGTGCGACGGCCGCCGCGTCGTAGCCGGTGAACCGGTCGTCCAGCTCGAACACCGTGCCATGCAGCCCGCCGCGGTTCATCGAACCGATCGCGATCTTGCCGTCCAGCTCGCCGAGCAGCAGCAGATCCTCCAGCACGTCGGCGGTGCCGAGCACCCCGTCGACGCCGGGGCGGCGCAACGCCGTCCGCAGCCGGCGCAGCAACTCGTACCGGTCGGCCATGGCCGCGCCGTCACCGCGGACACCGAGTGCGCCGCGGGCCGGGTGGTCGGCGGCGATCAGCAGCAACCGGCCGTCCGCGTCGGCGAGCAGCGGACGGCGTACCCGGCCGGCGGCGGCCTCGGCCACCGCCTCCGGGCGGGTCGCCCGCAGACCGCGGAGTGCGGCGAAGTCCAGGTCAGACACGTCCGGCCTCCAGAACCCGCTCGACCTCGGCCGTGGTGGGCATCGCGGTCGAGCACTCGAGACGGCCGGCGACGATCGCCCCGGCCGCGTTGGCGAAGCGGATGATCCGATCCAGCGGCCAGCCGGCCAGCAGCCCGTGGCACAGGGCGCCGCCGAACCCGTCGCCGGCGCCGAGGCCGTTCACCACGTCCACCTCGGCGGGCGGCACCCGTACCTCCTCCGCGGAGGTACGCGCCAGGACGCCGCCGGGACCGAGCTTGACGACGGCGAGGGTCACACCGGCGTCCAGCAGAGCGGCGGCGGCCCGGTCCGGATCGTCCTCACCGACCGCGACCGTGCACTCGGTGAGGTTGCCGACGGCCACGCTGACGTGCGGCAGCGCCTCCTGTACGGCCTCTCGCGCGGCCTGCTCGGAGACCCAGAACATCGGCCGGTAGTCGAGGTCGAGAACGGTGAGCGGGCGGCGGCCGCGGGCCCGCCAGGCGGCGTGGTGCGCGGACCGGCTCGGGTCCTGGGACAGCCCGGTGACCGTGGCCCAGAAGACGCCGGCGACGGTGATCGCGTCCAGGTCCAGTTCGTCCGCGTCGATCATCAGGTCGGGGGCGGTCGGCTGGCGGTAGAAGTAGAGCGGGAAGTCGTCCGGCGGGAAGATCTCGCAGAAGGTGACCGGCGTCGGCAGGCCCGGTACCGCGGAGACGAACCGGTCGTCGACGCCGAGCTCGGTGAGAGCACGGTGGACGTACCTGCCGAAGGGATCCGGTCCGACCCGGGTGATCACCGCGGTGCGGCGGCCGTGCCGGGCGGCGGCCACCGCGACGTTGGTGGCGCTGCCGCCGAGGAACTTGCCGAACGAGGTGACGTCCTCGAGGCCGACCCCGGTCTGCAAGGGATAGATGTCGACGCCGACACGGCCCATGGTGACGACCTCGAAGTCCCGCATCACACCTCCGCATCACGTCGATATGTCAGGAGCGTTTCCGCCGCACTTGGGAGCAGCCTCCGGCGAGGTGTTGATCACGTCAAGAGTTTGTATTGACATTCTTCGTAACGCACTGACAAACTGCCGCGATCGTCAGCTCAGCGCAAGGTGTTCGCGATGCCCATGCCGCCGCTCGAGATCGACCGGACCAGCCCCGTCCCGATCTACTTCCAGCTCGGCCGCCGCCTCGAGGAGGCCATCGACCGGGGCGAACTCGTGCCCGGCGAGCGCCTGCCCACCGAGATCGAGCTGGCCGAAGCCCTGGACATCTCCCGGCCCACCATCCGCCGGGCCATCGAGGAACTCGTCAGCAAGGGCCTGCTCACCCGCAAACGTGGCGTCGGCACCCGGGTCACCGACGTCCAGGTCCGTCGCCGCGTCGCCCTGACCAGCCTGTACGACGACCTCGCCGCGGCCGGCCGGCAGCCGCGTACCCGGGTGCTGGCGTTCGATGTGGACTGCGTCGACCGGCACGCCGCGCGCATGCTCGGCCTGCCGCCCACCGAACGGCTCGTGCACTGTGAACGGCTGCGCTCGGCCGACGGCGTCCCGCTGGCCCTGCTGCGCAACTGGCTGCCGCCCCGTTTCGCCGGCCTGCACTCCGAAGCGCTGGCGACCCGCAGCCTGTACCGGCTGATGGGCGAGTGGAACGGCCGGCCCGCGGTAGCCAGGCAGCGCATCACCGCGAAGGCCGCGACACCGGCCCAGGCCCGGCTCCTCGACATCGGCCACCACACGCCGCTGATCAGCATGCAGCGCACCTCGTTCGACAGCAACGGCGCGGCCGTCGAGTTCGCCGACCACCTGTACCGCGCCGACCACTACGCCATCGAGGTGACCGTCTTCAACCGCTGACCGGTGTCAGCACTTCTTGCGGGCGAACTCCAGTCCGAGCCGGCCGTCCGCGGAGACGAAGCCGCCGGAGCCGCCGTGCATCAGGCTGACGTTGACGGCCAGGTAACGGTTCTCCCCGCACGGGCGGAACTGCCGCGCTTTCGGGCTGATCCGGTCGTCGCGCTGCCACTTCCCGTTGAGCGGTCCGTTGATCTCATGGCGCAGGCCGTCCGTTTCACTGTGGCCCTGGAAGTAGAGCTGCGTGGTCAGGTCGGCCCGGCCGGCCGGGCCGAGCTTCCCGGAGCCGTGCACGGTCACCCGGGAGACCGCGTACGTATAGCCGCGCGGAACCCTGACATCCAGGAGCAGCTGGCAGTTCTTCCGGCGCTCGAGGGCATCGCCGCCGCTCGAGGCGGTGAAGTCCGGGAACGCGACGGTGAACGAGCCTTTGCCCGGCAGCGCCTTCGCACCGCCGGAACCCGCGGGACAGCCGGAGCCGAGAGCGGACACGACCTTGACGGTGGTCTTTCCGCCCGGCGGCGGCGCAGGCGCCGCGGACGCGGACATGACCAGCGAAGCGAGGAAGGCGGAACCGGCGGCGAGAACATTGAACATGGCAGCCCCTTTAACGGCGATTTATCGACCTACGCCCGTTATCGTGGCACCGGCCGCTGCCCCGGAGGGCGTACACGGGCAAAGCCCCGACCTTCGGCTGACGCCGGGAGGCCCATGACGGCGTTTCCGGCACCGGTTGCGCTCCTCGCGCCCGGGTCATTCGCGGCATTTCCGCCAGATGAGGCCGTAAGGGCTACTGTCCGAGCCGGTGTCCTCCATGATCAGCAGTTGATCTGCCGGAGGTTCACCCGGTGGCGGCCGTCATGCCGGAACAGGCTGGTAGTCGAACCAGTCGAAGCGCATGGTCCCGTCGACGGCGTACATGCCGAGGACGCGGCCGGTGAAGCCGCCGGCGACCTCGGTGGACAGGTAACGCCCGTCCAGGTCGGCCAGCACCTCGAAGGCGCCGTCCGGGTGCTCGACGCCGAGGCGCACCCTGTCCGGTTCCTGGCGGGGATGGCCGTCGCCGGGCTTGGCCGCGACCACGTCGATGCGCAGCCGGACCGGCCCGGCGGGCATCGGCCGGGCGGGCATGGTGTGCAGCACCGAGCCGAGGCGGGCGGTCACCCGTACCGCGCCGTCGCCGGCCTCGAGTTCGTAGTGGTGACGTTCGTCGAGGCGCACCACGAGCCCGCCACGGCCGGTGGACGCGTCCGCCATGGTGCGGACCGTGCAGGACGGGTGCTGCTGACGGCGCCCGACGAAGGTGACCCGCGGGTCGTCGAGCGACCGGTCGCGGGCGCGCAGGGTCAGATGACCGGCCGGGTCGGTCAGCGACCAGCGGTTGTCCGGGCGGGAGCGCAAGGAGAGCCAGCGCGGGTGCAGGGCCGGCTCGTCGAAGTCGTCGCGGGCGGGCTCGGTGGCGGGCGGGCACAGCGGCCAGGACGCGGTCATCTCCGGTAGCAGGTCACCGGCGACCGGCCAGCCGTCGTGCCAGGTGACCGGGGCGAGGAAGGTCTCCCGGCCCATCACGTGCCAGCCGGGGGTGCCGCCGCCGGGCCGGACCCCGAGAAGGACCATCCACCAGGTGCCGTCCGGTGCCTGGACGAGGTCGGCGTGACCGGTGTTCTGGATCGGCCGGCCGGTGCCGCGGTGGGTGAGGATCGGGTTGGCGGGGCACGGTTCGAACGGACCGTCGGGGGCCGGTCCGCGGGCGACGGAGACGGCGTGCCCGCGTTCGGTGCCGCCCTCGGCGATCAGCAGGTACCAGTGGTCGCCGATCCGGTACAGGTGCGGGGCTTCCGGGGCCTGGGCGTCCGGCCCGCCGGACCACAGTCTGCGGGGCCGGGTGTGGACGTGCCCGGTGAGCGGGTCGATACGCACCTGGGAGATGCCGGCGTACGTGCACCAGCAGTTGCCCTCGTCGTCCCAGGCGAGGTCGGGGTCGATGCCGACGCCGGCCACCCGGACCGGGTCCGACCACGGACCGGCCGCATCCAGGGCGGTGACGATCATCGTGCCGCCCCCGGGGGCGACGTTCGTGGTGATCAGCCAGAACCGCCCGTCGTGATGACGCAGCGTGGGTGCGTAGACGCCGCCGGACGACGGGGTGGAAGCCGGCAGGACCAGTTGCCCGGGCCGGTCGAGGGCGTTGCCGATCTGCTCCCAGTGGACCAGGTCGCGGCTGTGCAGGACCGGCACGCCGGGGAAGTACTCGAAGCTGGAGCAGGCCAGGTAGTAGTCGTCGCCGACCCGGCACACGCTCGGGTCGGGATGCATGCCGGCGATCACCGGATTGGCGAAGGTCATGCCGTTTCCCTGACCGCTGGTGCACCGGGCGCCGGGGCTCGCCCCTGAGCCCGCCGCCGCACGTAGGCGACGGTCACGGCCACGACCAGACCGGGCCACAACGCGGCGGGCAGGTAACAGGCCGTCGCCAGCATGACCCAGCCGGGCGACGGTCTCCCGGCCACCCCGAGGAGGACGTCCCAGCTCGCGGCACTCATCACCACGATGACGGCGAGCGGCACCACACCGGCCACGACGAGCGCGACCACCAGCCACGTGGGATACCGGCGGCCGCCGATCAGAGGCACCCGGGCGGGGACCCGTTCGCCCCACGGATACACCAGGCCGAGGGTCAACGACGCGAACACGATCGACAGAACACTGAGCGACAGTACGTAGACCGTGCCGGGACCGGGGATGCCCTGCAGTTCGCGCCACTCGTCGGACATGCCGAGCCCGGCACCGAGCCCCGCCGCCGAGCGCCACACCGCCGACGGGATCACGCACCATACCGTCGCCCATGCCGCGAGCACCGCCCAGCGGGGCGTACCCGTTACCGGCTCCGGCCGGCGATCGAAGAACAGCACCCCGTAGCCCCCTTCGGAGGCATCAGCATATCTCGATCGATGTGGGTCGCCGGCGGCGGCTCACTCCGTACGGCTCAGGTCTCGCTCAGCTTCCGCAGAGCGGACAGGAACGCCTCGCGCTCGGGCGGCGTCAGCCGTGCCAGCAACTCTTCCTCGGCCGCCTGGATGGCGGTCCGGGTGGCGTCGCGCAGCCGCCGGCCCTCGTCGGTGATCGCCAGCAGTCGGACTCGGCGGTCGGCCGGGTCGGGCCAGCGCCGGATCAGGCCACGCGCGGTGAGGTCGTCGAGGATCTTGATGATCCGGGTCCGATCGGCGCCGATGCCGTCGGCCAGCGCGTTCTGGGTGCGCACCGGCTGCTCGCCGAGATGCAGCAGCACCGCGTACGCCCACATGGCCAGTCCGTTGGCCTGCAGGATCGGCGCCTCGATGGCGAGAAGTGTGCGCCCGAGCGGACCGATCATTTCCGCGAGGTCGGGGCGGGCGCTGGTCACGCGCTGACGATACCGGCTTGCGGAAACGATAAGCGCGTGTAGATGATGTGCGCATGCCTATCGAATATGCGGAGCTTCTCGCCTTCGACCGCACCGCCGTCGAGCACAGCATCAACCTGATCGCCCCGGTCACTCCGGCCGACCTGTCCCGGCCCACCCCGTGCACCGGCTGGAACCTGGCCGACCTGATCGCCCACATGACCGCCCAGCACCGCGGATTCGCCGCGGCCGCCATCGGGCACGGTGCCGACCCGGCGCCGTGGCGGACACTGCCGGCGACCGATCCGATCGAGGAGTACCGCCAGGCCGCGCGGGACGTGCTCGTCGCGTTCACCACCGCCGCGGAAACCCCGTTCACCATGCCGGAGATCGCGCCACACACCATCCCGGCCCCGATGGCGGTCGGCTTCCATCTCGTCGACTACCTCGTCCACTCCTGGGACGTCGCGCAGGCCCGTGGCGTCACGTTCAGCCCCGAACCGGACCTCGTGGCGGCGGCGCTGCCGATCGCGCTGGCCGTCCCCGACGACCAGCAGCGGCTCTCCCCCGAGTTCCCGTTCCGGCCCGCGGTGCCCCTCCCCGACGACGCCGGCCCGTTCCACCGCCTGCTCGCCGCCCTCGGCCGGACGCCTATGCCCTGACTCACAAGGGCCAATTTTCCGCAGGTAGGGGGCGAATGTGCCGACCGTCCCGTCATGGAGTCCCGCAAGATCTGGGTGTTCGTCGGCGGCGCGGTGTCGGCTGTCACCGGACTGGTGATCACGTACAACACCACCGTCGGCAACATCCTCTACCTCGCCACCTACCTGACGCTGTGCACCGCGGCGTGGCTGGCGGTCGTCCGGACCCCGTCCGGACCCGACCGGCGGCCATGGGTGCCGGCGGCCATGGCCCAGACGCTGTGGCTGATCGGCGACGTGATCGAGCTGGTCTACTACTACCTCGCCAAGGTCCCGCCGGTCGGCGTGGCCGACGCCTTCTGGCTCGCCGGTTACCCGCTGCTCGCGGTGGCGCTCACCATGATGGCCCGCCGCCGGGCGCCCGGCCAGCTGCGCGGTGCCGTCCTCGACGGGCTCACCCTGACCGTGGCCGCCGCACTGGCAGCCTGGCAGTTCCTGATCATGCCCAGCCTGGGCAGCGGGTACGGCCTGGCCGAGACGATCGTGCCGGCGCTCTACCCGATCGCCGACGTCGCGCTGCTCGCCGCGGTCCTCTTCATCACCCTGTCACCGGGTGAGCGCGGCGCACCGACCCGGCTGCTGCTCGGTGCGGTCGTGCTCTACCTGGTCATCGACGTGTCGTACAACGTGCTGCCGTACTTCTTGGATTACGACCTGGTGGCCCGCATCGGCCCGCTGATCATGCTGGGCAACGCCCTGATCACCGCCGCCTGCATGCACCCGGCGCGCGCCGAACTGACCCGCCCCGGGCAGCGCGTCAACGTCCTGCACCCGTCCCGGGTCCTCTTCCTCGGGCTGGCGTTCCTTACCGCGCCGACACTGAGCCTGGTCAAGACCGGTCTCCAGGTCAACGCGGTCGCCGTACTGATCGCGACCGCGCTGAGCACCGCCTTCGTGCTCACCCGGTTCACCATCGCGGTCCGCGAGCAGGAGAGGGCCCAGGCGCAGCTCGCCTACCAGGCCAGGCATGACCCGCTGACCGGGTTGGCGAACCGCACCGTCCTCACCGACGAACTCGAACGGGTCCTGCCGCAGCGTTCGGGGCCCGTGGCGGTCCTCTACGTCGACCTGGACGGCTTCAAGGAGGTCAACGACACCCACGGGCACCAGGCCGGCGACCTGGTCCTGTCCACCGTCGCGCAGCGCCTGTCCGGCGCGGTCCGCGCCACCGACCTGGTGGTCCGGCTGGGCGGCGACGAATTCGTGCTGTTCTGCCCGGACCTGCCCGAGGCCGACGCGATCCGGCTCGCCGAACGCGTGCTCGGCGACGTGAGCCAGCCGATCCGGTACGCCGGCAAACCGCTCGACGTCGGTGCCAGCGTCGGCATCGCCGCGTACGGCTCGGACACCCCCACCCGGGACAGCGACGTCCTGCGTACCGCCGACATGGCGATGTACGAGGCCAAGAGGCAGGGCCGGGGCCGCTGGGTGATGGCCGGCACGCCGGCGGCTCCCCCGGCCGTGCCGGACGACAGCGACCTTCAGCCGGCCTGATCCTCGGGTGTGAGGCCGGACAGCGGGGTACGGGAGCCGCCGGAGGAGGCGACCAGTGCGTCGGCGACCAGTGCGGCGTCCGCGTCGGCCAGGTCCGCCGGGTACTCCGGCAGCAGGTCGTCCCAGACGAGCAGCCACGATCCGTACAACTGGGTCTGGCCCGCGGGCCGGGCGAAGAACCACAGGTGCAGATGGGCGGCACCGTCGCCGAACCGGTACATGTGGGCCCGAGAGATGTGCGGCAGCGCCTGCATGTGCCGGACCACACGGGTGCCCAGGAGGCCCAGCTCGGCGGCCATCTCGTCGGGCAGGTCGGCCAGGTCGTAGTGGTCACGCGGGTAGAGCATCAGCACCAGCGGCACCCCGGAACTCCGAACCCGCTGCAGCCGCCAGCGTTCGTTGAACCAGATGCCCTTGTCCCGGTCGTCACACATGCCGCACCCGGCGGGATCCTCGCCGTGCCGCGAAGGTTCGGGCACCACCGGAGGCCGGAGCGGGGTGACACGCAGTCCGTCCTGCTCGAAAGGGCTGATCTCCCAGCCCGTCATCCGGGACAGGGGAAGGCGCCGCTCGGTGTCCGCAGCCGCGAGCGCATGCTGGTAGAAATCGTCCGGGGTCAAAGCCATGGCCGCAGACTAGCCACACGCGACCGGCACGGCGTCGAGCGGGATCTCGGCTCAGACCGCCGAACCCGGCGGGGACTTGAGCAGTGCGGCCGTCTCGGCCGGGTAACCGCCGCGGCCGGCACGACGGGCGGCGGCCGCGACCCGGAGCAGGTCGATGTTGACGCCGGCGGCACCGCTGGGGTCGTGGACCCGGAGCTTGACGTCGAGACTGACCTCGGTTCCGGCCCAGCCCAGCGCCTCGATGTTGAGGTGGGAGACCTTCTGCGAACCCAGGTGCGGCAGATAGCCGAGCGGGGCCAGCCCGACCCGTTCGTCGCCGCCCAGCGCGTTCCTCTTCGACTGATTCTTGCTGCCGGGATGCTCGACCAGGTTGCGGATGTCCTCCGTACCGCCGAGGTTGACCTGGTAAGAGCTGACCAGGGTGAGACCGCGCTCGGCAAGCAGCCGCAGCAACGTCCCGTGCACGACCGACGTGCCGAACTGGCTGGCCAGGTCGTCGCCGATCAACGGCAGGCCGTCGGCCTCGAAGCGCTCCATGAGGGTACGGTCACGCGCGACCGGATCAGCCGTGGTGTTGATGAACCCGGCGCCGGCGAGCAGTGCCGCCTCGGCGTAGGCGCGGGCGATGCCGGGGCGGCCGCTCGGTGCCGAGTAGAGCACCACCTCGGCCTCGCCGAGCAGCCCGGCGATCCGCTCGACGCCGGTCTCGTCGGTCAGACCGGCCTGGACGACGACGCCGGCGGGCGGCAGGTCGGTGGCGAGCCGTGGGAAGTTGTTCGGCGAGGCGAAGATCGCCTCGTGCAGATCCCGTCCCACCTTGCCGGCGGAGACCGCGAAGGCCGCGACCACATCGACGTCACCGACCCCGAGACCAGAGATCTCCGGACTGCGTACGCCCACCACGTGCCCGGTCCGCCGGTACAGATGAATGCCCTGCACCAGCGCTGACGTGTTGTTGCCGACCCCGACGACAGCGACGCGCGCCTTCTCGATCATGGCGTGACGCTATCGTGTGATCCCGTGGGCAGCGTGACGGTGGTGGGCGCCGGGGTGATCGGCCTGAGCATCGCCCATGAGCTGGCGACAGCCGGGCACACCGTCCGCGTCGTCGCGGCACGGGAGGCGACGGCGAGCGTGTCCGGCGTAGCGGCGGCGATCTGGTTCCCGCACGACGTCGACCATTCCACCCGGGTACTTGATTCGGCCGCGGTCACCTACCGGCGGCTGGAGCGGCTGGCCGCTGATCCGCGAACCGGTGTGCACATGCGTCCCGGCACGGTGCTGTCCCGGCGGCCCCACCCGGACACGTCGTGGACGCGGGCCGTTCCGCGGACCGGCCCCGCCGATCCCGCCGACCTGCCGGCCGGCGCGACCGGTGTGCGGTGCACGGTGCCGCTGGTCGAGACCGGCGTCTACCTGAACTGGCTGCGCGAGACCGTGGCGGCGCTCGGTGTCGGTTTCCGGGTGGCCGAGGCGGCTTCGGTAGACGAGGTGCTGCGGACCGACGAGCCGGACGCGCTGGTGGTGGCGGCCGGGCTGAGGTCGGCGGCGCTGCTCGGCGACGACGACGAGTGCTTCCCGATCCGCGGGCAGGTGGTGCGGCTGGCCAATCCCGGCCTCACCGAGTGGTTCACCGACGCCGACCATCCGGACGGTCTCACCTACGTGGTGCCGCGCCGCGACGACGTGGTCTGCGGTGGCACCGGGGACACCGGGGCCTGGGACGAGCGGATCGTCCCGGAAACCGAGGCGGCGATCCTGCGCCGGGTGACCGCCATGGTGCCGGAGCTGGCGGGGCAGCCGGTGCTGTCGCGGGCGGTGGGCCTGCGGCCGGGCCGGCCGACGGTACGCCTGGAGGCGGTGCCCGGCCACGACCGCCCGGTGTTCGCCTGTTACGGCCATGGCGGGGCGGGCTTCACCCTGTCCTGGGGCGACGCGGCCCGCACAGCCGCCCTGATCCCTTAACCCCCAGCTGGCTCTCACCGTTGTCTCAGCTACGCCGAGACCCCCAGCCACAAACCCCCAGCCACACACGCCCCTGCCCCAACCACCCCGACACAACAACCAGATCCAGCCCCAAAACCCAGCTCCGCACCACCGCTGCCTCAACCACCCCGACACAACGGCCAGAGCCAACCAGGGCGTACCCGCGGCCGAGCATCGCCCGCTGTACTTCGGGGTAGGCGCGTCGATCGCTTCGGGAGTGCCGAACCCGTGGCTGAACAGCACGAGTGTGCCGTTCCAGCGGGCCGGCACCTCGGCGACCCAGGTGCCGCCGTTTGGGAGGGCGCCCGTGTAGTGGGTGCTCGGCGGGGCGGCGGTGGCCACTACTGGCTTCGACCCCGTCACCATCATCAGGGCGAGCAGGAGCGTGGGGAACCGGCCCGGGTGATCCGGCTCCTCACCGACGCGGGGCTCACCGGGCGGCGGGAAGCTGCTCCGGTCGTACCGCATCACATTGTTGTCGCTTTGGATCAAGACCCGTCGAAGGCCGGGTTCTACGGTGTGGGCATGGACTTCTCCCCCTCCGGGCGCGCCGCCGAACTCACCGAGGCGGTGCGGGCCTTCATCGCCGACGAGGTCGCGCCGGTGGAACACGAGCTCGAGGCACGCGCCGCGCACGCCCGGCGGACCGGCCGGCCGCCGGTCTGGCAGGTGCCGGCCGAGGTGCGCGAGCTGCAGAGCCGCGCCCGGGCCCGTGGCCTGTGGAACCTGTTCCTGCCGGCCGATCACGACGGCCTGAGCAACGTCGACTACGCGCCGATCGCCGAGGCAACGGGCTGGTCGTTCCTGGCGCCGTACGTGTTCAACTGCAACGCCCCGGACACCGGCAACATGGAGGTACTGCTGCGGTACGGCTCCGCCGCGCAGCGCGACCGCTGGCTGGGACCCCTGCTTGACGGCAAGATCCGCAGCGGCTTCGCCATGACCGAACCCGGCGTCGCCTCGTCGGACGCCACGAACATGGAACTCACCGCGGTTCTCGACGGTGACGAGGTGGTGCTCGACGGCCGCAAGTGGTGGACCACCGGCGTCGGCCACCCGGACTGCCGGATACTGATCGTGATGGGCCTCACCGACCCGGACGCACAGCGGCACGCCCGCCACTCCATGGTTCTCGTCCCGATCGACACCCCCGGGGTGAAGGTCGAGCGGATGCTGGACACCATGGGCTTCCTCGACGAGCCGTTCGGGCACGGTGAGGTGTCGTTCACCGGCGTACGCGTCCCGGCCGCCAACATCATCGCCGGTCCCGGCCGGGCCTTCGAGATCGCGCAGGGCCGCCTCGGGCCGGGACGCGTCCACCACGCCATGCGCATGATCGGCCTGGCCGAGCGGGCGCTGCATCTGGCCTGCGAGCGGGGCCTGTCCCGGACCGCCTTCGGCAAGCCGATCATGAATCTGGGCGGGAACCGGGAACGCGTCGCCGACGCCCGCATCGCCATCAACGCGGCCCGCCTGCTGATCCTGCACGCGGCCTGGAAACTCGACACCGGCGGCCCGCTCGCGGCGGTGTCCGAGGTGAGCCAGATCAAGATCCTCGCACCGAACGTGGCCCAGCAGGTGATCGACTTCGCCATGCAGATCCACGGCGGTGCCGGACTGTCCAGCGACTTCCCCCTGGCCGGGGCATGGACGGCGGCCCGCGCGGTGCGGATCGCCGACGGCCCCGACGAGGTCCACCGCGGGCTGGTCGCCCGACTCGAACTAGCCGCACATGGAGCAACCCGATGAAACGTGTTCTGATCACCGGCGGCGCGTCCGGTCTCGGTGCCGCCCTGGCCGCCCGGTTCGCCGAGCGCGGTGACCGGGTACTGGTCACCGATGTGGCCGCGTCGGCCGCACACCGCCTCGACATCACCTCGGAGGCCGACTGGGCGAGCGCCCTGGAACGGGTCCGTGACGAGTTCGGCGGCCTGGACGTGCTCGTCAACAACGCGGGTATCGCCGCGGGCGGCCGCATCGACCGGCTCAGCGCCGACCACTGGCAGCGGGTGCTGTCGGTCAACGTGCTCGGCGCGGTCAACGGCTGCCGTACCTTCACGCCGCTGTTCAAGGAGCAGGGTTCCGGCCACATCGTGAACGTGGCGTCGGCCGCCGGACTGATGCACCCGCCGTCAATGAGCAGCTACAACGCCAGTAAGGCGGCGGTGGTGGCGTTGTCGGAATCGCTGCGCTACGAGCTGGGGCCGTGGGGTGTGAGCGTGTCGGTGGTGTGCCCGTCGTTCTTCCGTACCAACCTGGCGCAGTCGTTGTCGGGTGACGATCCGCAGATGGAGGCGGGCGCGGTACGGCTGATCAACGAGGCCCGGCGGGGCGCCGACGAGATCGCCGTCCGGGTGATCCGTGCGGTGGACGCCCGCAAGTTCCTGATCCTGCCGGATTCGGACGGCCGGACCGCGTACCGGGCCAAGCGGTTCGCCCGGTTCCTCTACGACCGCCGGATGTTCGCTCTTGGTGCCAAGCTGCGCCGCGACGAACGTGCGGAGGCGACGCATGAGTAAGGGAGTCGTCCTGATCACCGGGGCCAGCGCCGGCCTCGGCGAGGAGATGGCCCGCCAGTTCGCCGCCCTCGGCTACGACCTGGCCCTGTGTGCGCGCCGCGTCGACCGTCTCGAGGCACTGCGCGCCGAACTGCCGACCAAGGTCGCCGTGAGGCAGCTCGACGTCACCGACGACGAGGCGGTGTTCACGGTCTTCCGCGAGTTCGCCGCCGAGTTCGGCCGCATCGACCGGGTCGTCGTGAACGCCGGACTCGGTAAGGGCGCACCGCTCGGCACCGGCCGCGCCGACGCGAACCGGGACACCGCGCGGGTCAACTTCCTCGGTGCGCTCGCCCAGTCCGAGGCGGCGCTGGAGATCTTCCGGGCTCAGAAACGCGGCCACCTGGTGATCATCTCGTCGATGTCGGCGCTGCGTGGCATGCGCAAATCGATGACCACGTACGCCGCCACCAAGGCGGGTGTCGCCGCGCTCGCCGAAGGGCTGCGTTCCGAGCGCATCCCCGGCGTCGACGTGTCGGTGATCTACCCCGGGTACATCCGGTCGGAGATGAACGAGCACGTCCAGCAGAAGACCCCGTTCATGGTCGACACCGCGACGGGCGTCCGCGCGATGGTCGCCGCCATCGAGAAACGCAAGGCCAAGGCGTACGTGCCGGCGTGGCCCTGGGTTCCGGTCGGCGCCGCGATGCGGCTGCTTCCCCTCTCGGTCGTACGGAAGATGGTGTGACCACCCCGGTCAGGGCCGAGGACGCCTTCGACGTCGCAGCGGTGACGGCGTGGCTCGGCTCGAATCAGACGCCCGAGGTGCGGCAGTTCCGCGGCGGCGCCTCCAACCTCACCTACCTGCTGAAGTACCCGGACCGTGAGCTGATCCTGCGGCGCCCGCCGGCGGGCCGGAAAGCGGCGACCGCGCACGACATGGCACGTGAGTACCGGATCCAGTCCGCCCTGGCGCCGGTCTTCCCGTACGTGCCGAAGATGGTGGCGCTCTGCGAGGACGAGTCGGTGATCGGCTCGCCGTTCTACGTGATGGAGCGCGTCGAGGGCCGCATCCCGCGCAAGGAGCTCGGCGTCGACCTGCCACCCGGCGAGGTCAGGCAGCTCTGCACGCGGGTGATCGACCTGCTGGTCGATCTGCACGGCATCGACCCGGCCGCGGCCGGGCTCGACGGTCTCGGGCGTGGCGACGGTTACGTGGCCCGGCAGGTGGCCGGCTGGTCCGAACGCTACCGCCGGGCCCGGACCCGCAACGTCGGCTCGTTCGAGAAGGTGATCCGCTGGCTGGACGCCAACCAGCCGGCCGACAGCGGCAGCTGCCTGATCCACAACGACTTCCGGTTCGACAACGTGGTCTTCGCACCCGGCGACCCGGCCCGCCCGATCGCCCTGCTCGACTGGGAGATGGCCACCATCGGCGACCCGCTGATGGACCTCGGCAGTTCGCTCGCCTACTGGGTGCAGGCCGACGACGGGTTCCTCTTCCGGGCGTTCCGGCGCCAGCCCACCCACACGCCCGGCATGCTGACCCGCCGTGAGGTCATCGATCACTACCACCGGCGTACGGGTCTCGAGCTCACCGCGTTCCACGAGGTCTTCGGCCTGTTCCGGCTCGCCGGGATCGTCCAGCAGATCTACTACCGCTACTACCACCGGCAGACCCGTAACCCGGCGTTCCGGCACTTCTGGATCGCCGCCGTGATGCTGGAACGCCGCTGCCTGCGAATCATCCGGACGGCCTGACCGCTACACCGCCAGCACCCGGCCGCAGATCAGCGCGGCGGCGACCAGGCCGAACCCGATGACGAGTGCGGGCCTGCGGAGCGGACGGCCGACGGCGAGGCCGGCGAACCCGGCGACCACACCCGCGAGCACCGCGTAACCCGGCAGCGGTCGCAGCCAGCCGGGTCCGCCGGCCGGGCAGACGATCTGACCGGTGTCGTCGAAGCAGTTGTTCGACATGAGGTAGGCCGAGTCGGCGAACGTGTACCCGGCGAGGCAGAGCAGCACGGCGAACGCCATCAGGGCGCCGGCGGGACCGCGGTGCCGCTCGCCGCGGGACCGTACGGTCCGGGCCTCGTCGTTCATGATCATGAGACCTATCCTGGCCGGATCACCGCCGGGCGTCGCTCCGCCGACCATCGGATGATCAAGAGCCGATAGGTGGAGGCCGGAACACCCACGGCACCCGGTTCAACGGCGGCGCACGCACGATATCCGCCGGTAACAGTCCGCAACTAACGTGCGGGCAAGCGCAGCACCACCGGCCGGCACGCCCTTCCGCGGGCGGCGTCCGCGCGCTTCAGGGTGCCACGGAAGGGTGTCATGAACATTGTCCTGCTGACCGACAGCCGTCTCGACGTGTTGCCCGCACTGGATCTGCTGCCGCACGCGGTCCAGACCGCGGCGCCGGACGCCTGGGCCGAGGCGATCAAGGGCCCGCACGTGGCCGCGGTTCTGGTCGACGCCAGTGACCAGCTCAACCATGCCCGCGCGACATGCCGTCTGATCCGGGCGCACGTGCCCGATGCGCCGCTGATCGCCCTGCTTCGCGAAGCCGGCCTGGTGTCCGTCGCGGCCGACTGGTGCGTCGACGACTTCCTCCTGACCACCGCCGGTCCGACGGAGGTGGAGACGCGGCTGAGCATGGTGGTGAAGCGGCGCGAGGCCGGGACGACGAGCGGGCAGGAGATGATCCGCGTCGGTGACCTGACCATCGACCCGCACAGCTACACGACCAGGCTGCGCGGCGAGTCCCTGGCGCTGACCTACAAGGAGTTCGAACTGCTCAGGTTCCTCGCCCAGCGACCCGGCCGGGTGTTCAGCCGCGATCAGCTGCTGCGCGAGGTCTGGGGCTACGACTACTTCGGCGGCTCCCGCACGGTGGATGTGCACGTCCGTCGTCTGCGGGCGAAACTCGGACCGCACTGCGAGACGATGATCGGCACGGTCCGCCAGGTGGGCTACAAGTTCGTCGTACCGGGCGCCGGGAACTCCCGCCGGAACGGCGACGCCTACGCGGGCGTCCCGGTGGTCGACGACGACGCGATGGCATCCGCGATGGTGTGGGACCGGGCCCCGATCACGTCGGCCGCGAATTCGTAGGCCACCTCGGCGGTGACGTCGAAGATCCGGCTGTGCAGCACCGCTGTCTCCGGCGGCTTGAGACAGCGGTGCTGCACAGCCGGTGAAAGCACCTGGTCAGGCCGATTCCTGGAGGGTTCGCTGCCGCGGTCGCCCGGCAAGACGCGCAGCGCCCATGGGCCTTTCGGCCCTCCCCATGGGCCGAAGGTCCCGCCGGGCGGCGACATCCGGCGGTGGTCCACTCCCGGGGCTGACGGCTGAGGACTGCAGGATCGCGTCCTCGGCGATCTCCGGGTCGTTCGGGTCGTCGATCCATTGGCCCGTCATCCTGACCAGCCCGGACACCTCGGAACCACCGCCGCGGTGCCGGCGACCGGGGCGGCGGCTGGGTTTACCTCAACGACAACGGCGCCTGGAACCGCCTGCTCACGGGCGTGGAACCCGGCGAGCGGTGGCAGCTCTACCTGAAGGCGCAGGGCTTCGGCTACGTCGGGTTCAACTTCAGCGGGTGAGCCGACGCGCGTAACGCCGAGGCCAGCCACTCGAAGGGGAACCGTTCCTCCGTGGTGCCGTTCACCTCGGTGACCAGCGCCATGTAACGGTCGTACGGTCCCTGCGGCTCGGGCGGTGTGCGGTCCCACTCCGCACCCCTCAGCATGTGGTCGGCTGCCTGGAGCCGGAACTCCCGGGTGTCCGGGATTCCGGGGCTGTGCGGGGTGGCGAAGATTCCCGTCAGCCATCGCATCCAGCGGTCGGCGATGTCCCGTGCCCGTGGGGCGTCCGGCGGAACCCCCTCCGCCGCCGCGTCCATCACCTCCTGACCGATCGGCTGCGCCGCCTCCAGCCGGTCGAGCATCGGCGAGGTGGTCATCAGCGGTCCGGCCCCGGTGGTGCACGCCTCGTGCAGCTCATGGCGCACGGCCTTGCGGGTCTCGGCATCACCGACCAGTTCGGCCAGTTCGATCCACGCCCCCAGCTGGGCGGCGGTGGGATGGTCGGGAAGTTCCGGCCGGGCCGCCCGCCACCAGGCGAGCATCCGCTCCGGGGGTTCCCAGCCGGTGGAGACCTCGGCCCAGAACTCGTCGATGAGCCGATCGCGTTCCTCGTCGGACATGCCGGCCAGCTTGTGCATCAGCGTCACCTGCTCGGCGGTGGAGTTCTGCCGCACGATGGCCGACAGCACCGCGCGACGGCTGCGCAGGCGCGCCTCCTGGCCTTCGAGCAGGGCCAGATGGGTGGCGGCCAGCTCGGACAGCGTCGCCTCCCCGCCGAGCACCCGCCGCACGTCGTCCAGGCTCGCGTCGAGTTCGCGGAGGGTACGGACCAGTTCGAGGCGGGCGATGGCCGACACGTCGTACAGGCGGTGGCCGGCCGGGGTGCTGACGGTCGGCGTGACGACACCGGCATCGGCGTAGTACCGGACGGCGCTGACGCTGAGACCGGTCCGCCGGGCGACGTCCCCGATGGCGTAGAGCTCGTTCGTGTTCACAGCGCCACTATGCGATCTCAAGCCGCTTGAGATGCAAGCGCGGCATCCGGCGCCGTCTCATCCGGCGATCTGCCGGCGGGCCGCCACGACCGCGGCCAGCAGCGTCTCGTCGGCGCGCATCTCGGTGTCCTCGTCGCCGAGGTTCATCCCGGCGCGGTGCCGCGACGAGGCGAACGCGTCCAGCCGGTCGAGGATCGGCCGCGCGTACGGGCCCATCGCCGCGAGCACGCGCAGGACCCTGGTCCCGTACAGGTCGTTCGACAGGTACTGAGGTAACACCTCCAGCAGTTCATCCGCGATCGCGGGACCCTCATGGAGCCACCGGGCGCCGGCCGTGTCGACCTGCCCGGACCCCGGATTGCGGAAGGCGCTGCGCAACTGTCCCTGCTGACGGGCGTCGAGGCCGCCGTGCTCGACAAGCCAGGTCAGCATCGCCGCCGAGATCCCGCCGCGGCGAAGTTCCTCCGGCCGGCCCGCGAGATACCGCTCGGCCACCGTCCGGTCGGAGGTGATCCGGAGCAGGGCGAGTGTCGCGCCCACTGTCGGATACTGCCGCAACAGTGGTGCCGCGGCCGCGGCGGCGGGCCCGATCCGTCCCAGGACGTGAATCGTCCGGTCCGGTGTGTCGTTCTCGGCTCCTTCGAGCCGGGCGATGAGTTCCGGGAGTACGGGAGCGGCGGCCGGGCCGAACGCTGCCAGCACCCGCATCGGCAGATCCGGCTCGCTGGAGTCCGGCTGCGCGGCCAGGACACGCCGGGCGGCGGCGACCGGTTCTCGCGGATCGGCCCCCGCCCCGGCGAGTTCCCGGAACGCCTCGCCCAGACCCGGCTCGTCGCTGCCCGTCAGCATCAGCCGGACCAGGTACGGCATCGCGCGGCCGTCGCCTGCACGACCCAGCGCAGTGGCCGCCGGTGCACCCAGCTCGGGATCGTCCAGTACCGCCACCAGCTCGTCGGCGGCCAGGCGGGAGGCGGTGAGTGACGCTGTCAGCGCTCGCAGCGCCGCCGACCGTACCTCGTCGCAGTCGTCGCGCAGCAGGGGTGCGAGAGCCGGCGTCAACCGGGCGGGCGCGGCTCGCCACACACGCATCGCCGCGCGCGACATGCGTACGCCCTCGAGCTTGATCTGTGCCGCTTCTGATCGGCCTGTCAGGCGTTCCGCCCACCGGTAACAGTCCTCCTCGCGGTCGAGGCCGGTCAGCGCGCGGGACCAGTGCCCGGCCGCGGTGCACGAGAACGGGCGGCCCTCCACCCCCAGTACACCGGTGCACCCTTCGAGCTCGGCACGGGCCGCCTCGTCCAGCGCCGGCCACGCAGCGGGGTCGTCCTCGCTGAACGCCGCGACGACGGCGAGCAACCGGACCGCGGCGACCGGATCGGAGCGCAGACGCTCCACGACGGCCGGATGGCGTGCCAGTTCGTGCCGCGCCGCCTCAGCGAGAGCGATCCGGACAGCAGGATCGGGCGAGGCGATGAGCACCTCGAACACCCGGCCGGGCTCGGCGACGTGCGCGAACACAGCCGCCGCGATACGCCGCACCCGCGGATCCTCGTCCCGCAGAGCGGCCTCGGCAGCGTCGGCGACCACGGGCCAGGCGCCACGGGCGAAACCGAGGTCGTCGAACAACTCGAAGAGCGCCCGGCGTACCGATGCGCGCCGGTCGGTCGTGAAGGCCAGCAGCTGGCGGGTCAGCGGGCCGTCCCGCTCGGCACGCACCCAATGGAAGACGTGGGACCGCACGTCGCTGCCGGCGGCCAGGACGTCACCCGAGGTGAGGCTCGTCTCCAGCCATTCCCGTAGGTCCCGCGGCGACGCCGGGGCCGGGCTCATCACGGTGCGAGGCGCGCGGCGCCCTTTCGGTAGGTCATGAGCCGATCATAGGGGGTGCCGGCGGCGCGCACCCGGGGAGGATGCGCGCCGCCGGCATCAGGCGCCGTTCGGGATCAGAAGTCGTCCGCGGTACGGATGCGGTCGCGGATCCAGGTGCCGGCCGCCTTGAGGGGGGCGGTTCCGGAGTACGCCCCGGCCGCGCAGGTGCCCTGGGTGAAGACCGCGCCGGTACGCATGTCGTCGGAATAGTTCCAGTTCACCCAGCTCACCTTGTTCTGGGCCATCAGGTCGAGATACTGCTGGGCGCGGGCGAAGTTGTTGCCGCCGTCGCCGGTGGCCTCCTGGGTGCCGAACTCGGTGACGAACATCGGAAGCCTGCTGATCGCGTCCCGGAAGGTGTTCAGGTAGTAGTCGTCGTGCGAGGCGGCGTAGAAGTGGAACGTGTACATGATGTTGGTGGCGTTCACCGGGTTGGCCAGGATGCGGGACACGCCCTGGCCGTCGCCGGAGGCACCGAGCGAGGACCAGTCCTCGGTGCCGACCAGCACGACGCCGTCCGGGTCCTGGGCCCGGATCACCGGGATGAGCTGATCCGCGTACGACTTGATGGCCGACCAGTGCACGTCGCTCGGCTCGTTCGCGATCTCGTACAGAACGTTGGTCTTGTCCTTGTGCCGTGCGGCGATCTGCTGGAAGAAGGTCTTGGCACGGGCCAGGTTGAAGTTGGGGTCGCCGGGGCTGAGCATGTGCCAGTCGACGATGGCGTACATGCCGCGCGCGGTGGCCTTCTCGATGTAGTCGTTGACCTTGGCGGTGAAGCCGGCCGGGTCGGTCTCGTAGCCGCCCTCCTGGATGTACATCGAGATCCGCAGGATGTCGGCGTTCCATTCCCTGGCGAGTACGTCCAGGGAGGCGTCGTTGACACAGCTGGAATACCACTGCAGGCCGTGCGTGCTCATGCCACGCAGCTGGATCGCCTTGCCCTGCGCGTTGCAGAGCTGCCGTCCGCACACCTTGAGCTGACCGTTGCGGGCCACCGGGGTGGTACCCGGCTGCTGCGGCGTGCTGACCGACGGGGACGGCGAGGGGGACTTGGACGGCGACGGGGACGGGCCGGTGGTGCCGGTGCAGGACACACCGTTGAGTTTGCATCCGGTCGGCGCGGCGGGTCCCGTACCGAGGAAGCCGAACTTGACTGACGCACCGGGTGCGACGGTGCCGTTCCAGGACCGGTTGGTGAAGGTGAAGTGCTGCCCGGAGCTGGTGAGCAGCGCGTCCCAGTAGGAGCCGACACCGGTGCCGGCCGGCAGGTCGAACTCGACCCGCCACGAGGTGATGGCGGACGTGCCGCCGTTGGTGATCGTGTACTCGCCCTGCCAGCCCGAACCCCAGTCGGACGTCTTGGCGAAGGTGGCGGTGGTGGCGGCCGCGGAGGCCGGGCTGACGGCGAAGAGGGCGAGGCCGGCGGCGATTGCCGCCGCGGCCATGGACAGGATGAGGGAACGGGTGCGGCGCAAGGGGATCCTCCGCATAGATCGACGGAGGGCTAATTATTAAGTAGCTTTACAGTCTTTGTCCAGCGGCGGTCTCCCCGGCGGGAACCGCGCCGCGCCAGCGCTGGCTCGCCGGGTAGGCGAGAGCCCGGACCCCGTGCAGCAGGCCGGTCGGGTGCAGGTCCGGTGACGAGTTGCGGATCGGGTCGAAGCTGAGCGCCGCGTCGGTGTCCCGGTCCAGCAGGTCACCGAGGCGCACCCGCCCGAAGGCCTCCGCACCGCTGTCGCGGACGGCGTAGAGCAGCAGGTCGGCGGGCGCCCGCCCGACCAGTTCGATGTCGTCACCCACCGGCGTGCCGTCCGGATCCGGCCCGGCGGCCAGATAGAGGCGGCCGGCACCGGCCCGGTAGGCGGCGATCGAGCCGTAGTCGGCGTCGAACGTGCGGCGCGGCATCGGCACCCGGCGCCCCCATCGCCCGGGACCGACGGTGGAGAGCAGGAGGTCGAACGGCCGGTCCGGCCCCGGGATCCGGATGGCGATCCCGCGGACGTCGGGCCGGTCCCGGCGGGTTCCCAGACCCTTCGACAGCCGTACGATCACCGCGTGCCGCGCCGGCCGGTCGAGCAACTCGGCGCCGGCCGGACGCGGGCAGCCCCATACCTCCAGTTCACCGGCCATCGAGCGGCCGAGCGGGTGGAGGGAACGCTGTCGTCGCGCACGAACCAGGCGTACACCCAGGGCGGCGGCCACGGCCGCTCCGGCAAGCGGTGTCAATCTCATGCCCCACCTTCTTCCCGCCGCTGATCCGTTGATGCGCTGAGAAGTTCGCGCCTTGTCGTAACACGGTGGACACACCATTGAACTGGGAGCGCTCCCATGTAACGATGTCGGTCACTGTCCTCCGAGGTGGGAACCGCCATGTTGAAGAAGCTCGCCGGCGTCCTGTCGGCCGCCGCGCTCACCGCCGGCCTGCTCTGGGTCGCCATTCCCTCCGACGCTGCGGCGGCACCGCCGTACCGCTACGGCGAGGCCCTGCAGAAGTCGCTGCTGTTCTACGAAGCCCAGGTGTCCGGCAAGAAGCCGTCCTGGAACCGCGTCTCCTGGCGCGGCGACTCGGCGATGACCGACGGCGCCGACGCCGGGCTCGACCTGACCGGAGGCTGGTACGACGCCGGTGACCACGTCAAGTTCGGCCTGCCGATGGCGTTCACGACCACCATGCTCGCCTGGGGTGCCGTCGAGAACCGCGACGCGTACGCCTCCTCCGGGCAACTGACCCACCTGCTGAACAACCTGCGGGTGCCCAACGACTGGTTCATCAAGGCGCACCCGTCGGCCGACGTGCTGTACGGGCAGGTCGGCAAGGGCGACGACGACCACAAGTGGTGGGGCCCGGCCGAGGTGATGCCGATGGCGCGTCCGGCGTACAAGATCGACGCGACCTGTGGTGGCAGTGAGCTCGCCGCGGAGACGGCGGCCGCGATGGCGGCCAGTTCGATGGTCTTCCGGCCCACCGACGCGGCGTACGCCGACACCCTGCTCACCCACGCCAAGCAGCTGTATTCGTTCGCCGACCGGGTGCGCAAGAGCTACCACGAGTGCATCACCGACGTCACGGCGTTCTACCGGTCGTGGAGCGGTTACGCCGACGAACTGGTGTGGGGCGCCATCTGGCTGCACCGGGCCACCGGGGACGCCGCCTACCTGGCCAAGGCCGAGGCGGGGTACGACGCGCAGGGCAACGAGAACCAGACCAGCACCAAGATGTACAAGTGGACGATCTCCTGGGACAACAAGCAGTACGGCAACTACGTGCTGCTGGCCCGGCTGACCGGTAAGCAGAAGTACCTCGACGACGCCAACCGCTGGCTCGACTGGTTCACCGTCGGCGTCAACGGCGAGAAGGTGCGCACGTCACCGGGCGGCATGGTGGTCGTCGACTCGTGGGGCGCGCTGCGGTACGCCGCCAACACCGCGTTCGTCGCGCTGGTGCACAGCGACCATCTCCAGGACGCGACCCGCAAGCAGCGCTACCACGACTTCGCGGTCCGGCAGATCAACTACGCCCTCGGCGACAACCCGCGAAGCTCCAGCTATGTGATCGGGTACGGCGACAACTCCCCGAAGAACCCCCATCACCGTACGGCCCACGGCTCTTGGTGGGACAGTCAGCAGGTGCCGGCCGAGACCCGGCACGTGCTGTACGGCGCCCTCGTCGGCGGCCCGTCCTCACCCGACGACAAGTACACCGACAACCGCGGCGACTACGTGATGAACGAGGTCGCGACCGACTACAACGCCGGGTTCACCTCGGCGGTGGCGCGGCTGTACGGCGAGTTCGGCGGGGCTCCGCTGACCGGGTTCCCGGTGGCCGAGAAGCCCGACATCCCGGAGCTGTCGGTCGAGACGACCGTCATGCAGAACGAGACCCGGTCGACCGGCGTGAAGGTCGTCGTCTACAACAAGTCGGCGTTCCCGGCCCGCGCGCTGACCGCCGGGAAGTTCCGTTACTACTTCACCCGCGACGACAACTCGGCGTTGCAGGTCAGCTCGCCGTACACGCAGGGATGTCCCGGCCCAGCCGCGGCGAAGCAGCACTCCGGTGACGTCTGGTACGTCGAGGTCGACTGCACCGGCCACACGATCGCGCCGGCCGGGCAGTCGGCGCACCGGATGGAGGTCCAGCTCAAGATCGGTGTGGTCGAGGGCGGGACCTGGAACCCGGCGAACGACCCGTCGTACCAGGCGGCTGCCGGGCCGAACGCCGGCGTGCCGCTCTACGACGCCGGAACGCTCGTCTGGGGTGCCGAGCCGGGCGGCACTCCCCCGTCACCGTCGGTCTCCCCCTCGGTCTCGGTCTCCCCGTCGGTATCGGTCTCCCCGTCGGCCTCGGTGTCGCCGTCGGTGTCCGTGTCGCCGTCGCAGTCACCGGCCCCAGGTTGCAAGGTCGGCTACAGCGCGAACAGCTGGAGCGCCGGCTTCACCGCGACCGTGACGATCACGAACGGTCCCGTCGCGGCCAACGGCTGGAGCCTGGTCTTCGCCTACCCGGCCGGCCAGAAGGTCACGCAGGGCTGGTCGGCGAACGTGACCCAGACCGGTACCGAGGTGACCGTCACCAACACCGGATGGAACGGCAGCCTGCCGGCCGGCGGCACGGTGAGCTTCGGCTTCAACGCCACGCACACCGGCTCCAACCCGGCACCCGCATCCTTCGCCCTCAACGGCACCGCCTGCACCATCGCCTGATCCCCGTCGGCCGCCGTCACCATCCCCGTGGGTGACGGCGGCCGACGCCGTGCACGGGTCCACCTTGAGGTGATCAATCGCGGTCGACGGCCATCCGCAAGGCGAAGTCCTCGGCCGCCGCCCGGACCGAATCGCGGGACGGCTCGACCCAGCTGCTGAAACGGCCGCCGATCGCGTGGTCGATCAGTTCCTCCCGCCGCAACGGCTCGATGCCGGCCGCCTCCAGGAACCAGCGCAGCACCGTCTCGCAGCACGTGTACCAGCTGGAGTCGTACCGGGTGGTCTCGCCCACCGCCGTGATCAGGGCGGCGGCCGCGCGCTCCCAGCCGTCCAGGTCGTCGTCGGCCAGGGGCAGGAACCGGTCGAACCGCCGGGCCATGTCCACCAGCCAGGCGTGCCACTCCACCAGCGCGGCCGTGATCGTGGCGGCGGTCGCCTCCGGCGTGGTCAGCGAATGCGACGCGCAGCACCAGACGGTGACCGGGCCACCGGAGTCCTCACCGGAGGACCAGCGGAAGCCGACCACCCAGATGCCGTACCGCTCGACGAGCTGTTCCTCCGTGGTCTCCAGCCAGAGAAAGCGGAGACGCCGGTCGGCATCGGGTGCGGGCAGGTCCCCGGCGGAGACCACCGGAGGGTCGAAAGGCCGCCCGGCGGGATCGACGTCCGCCCAGTTCAACGCGGACGCGTGCGGCAGACGAACCCGCTGCGGGCCGGTCACGACGCTGACCCGGCCGGGACGGGTCAAGGCGCGCCACAACGGTGGCCCGTCGCGGCTGCCCTTGCCGCTGACCGGCTCGACCGCGGCGAACCGGCCGCCGGAGCCGGTGCCGAGCTCCACCAGGAGCCGATGCCAGGCGAGCACGGCTCCGGTCAGTGCGGCAAGCGTCTCCCCCAGCGTGGTCACGCTCAGGTTCACACCCCGCCACACCGGGACCCGGCCGCCGTCATCCGGTCGAGCCAGAGGTCGATCAGCAATCGGTCGGCGCCCGGGGAGGGCATCTCACCGGCCGGCGGCAGCGACCGCATCAGGGCGAACAACTCGGCGAAGTCGAACTCCCGCCGTACGGGATCAAGATCGCGCCAGGGCATCGACCACAGGTCGGGCAGGCGGACTGGCGGCATGGTCCGGTCAGCCTATCGGGTTCACCCCTGACCGGCGTGCCGCGCTCCCGCGGCGGCGGAGGCGCCCAGGTCGGGCGCGGGCAGCCGATCTCCGGACGCGACCGCCGCCGACCAGGTCGCGGTATCGGTCACGGCGGCGAGGTTCGAGTTGAACAACGCCATGAGGGAGGTGTGGACCGTCTTGGCATCGGTGAAGCCGGCCTCGTTGGCCAGGTGGACGGCGCCGGTCGCGTCGGAGAGGACCTCGGCGGTGAATCCGTGGCTCTCCGCCTCGACGGCCGAGGCGAGGATGCAGTTGTTGGTCATGTAACCGACCAGGGTCACCGTGCCGATGTCGTTCTCGCGCAGCCAGTCCGCCACATCGGTGCCCGCGAACACACTGCTGAACCGCTTGACCACGGACTTCCATGCATCCGTACGACGAGCCTCGACCTCCGGATGCAGCAGGTAGCCCGGCTGCGTCGGGTTGAACACGGGCGCGGCGTCGCCCATCGTGTGCTGCACCGCGACCACCGGGATGCCGGCGGCCGTGGCCGCGTCGATCGCCTGCGTGATCCGGGGCAGCGAGTCGGCGTGCGGCGGGTACTGAATCTCCAGCAGACCGCCGAAGTACTCCTGCTGCAGGTCAACGACGATCAGTGCGCGCTTCCGGGTGGTCATGGCTCTCCTTGAAGTCTTGTTTCAGCGACACCTCGAGTCTGCGGGCACCCGACGCCCGCGGCCATTGGCACATGTGCGGCGTTACGATGGATCCGTGCCACTGTCCGTCGCCGTCTACGCCTTCGACGGCATCACGATGTTCCACCTCTCCGTTCCCCAGTTGGTCTTCGACGAGGTCACCCGGCTCGGCCTGGACGACTGGACGACGGTGCTGTTCGCCGACCGCGCCGGCACCGTCCGCACCGCCGAGGGCTACCCGATCGGCGAGATACGCGGCCCGGCGGTGGCCGACAGCGCCGACATCGTGGTCGTCCCGTCCTGGTTCGAGGACGGCCGGGTCACCGGGCCGGCACTCCGGCAGACCCTCACGCGAGCCCACGACCGGGGCGCCACAGTGGCCGGCCTGTGCCTGGGCGCCGTCGCCGTCGCCGACACCGGCCTGCTGTCCCGGCGCACCGCTGCCACACACTGGCAGGCCGTCGGCATGCTCGCCGCGCGCCACCCGGACGTCGAGGTCGACCCGTCCGTGCTCTACATCGACCACGGTGACGTGCTGACGTCGGCCGGTACCGCCTCGGCGATCGACGCCTGCCTCCATCTGGTCCGCC
Source organism: Actinoplanes sp. NPDC023801 (assembly GCF_040639655.1). Lineage (NCBI taxonomy): Bacteria > Bacillati > Actinomycetota > Actinomycetes > Micromonosporales > Micromonosporaceae > Actinoplanes > Actinoplanes sp. NPDC023801. The sequence goes on from NZ_JBFAAI010000015.1 coordinate 217,822, forward strand.
GCCGGCTCGGCGCGGCGGCCGCCAACCGGGTCGCCCGCAGCCTCGTGGTGGCCCCGCACCGCGAAGGCGGGCAGGCCCAATACATCGAACGGCCGCTGCCGCAACACTCCACCGGCGACCCGATCGCCGCGACCATCGAGTGGGCGCTGCGGCACCTGGCCGGCGACCTGTCCGTGGACCGCCTCGCCGACGTGGCACACCTGAGCCGGCGCACCTTCATCCGGACGTTCCAGGCCTCCACCGGCGAGACCCCGGCAGCCTGGGTCAAACGCCGGCGCCTCGACGAGGCCCGCCGGCTGCTGGAATCCACCGATCTGCTGATCGACCAGGTCGCGGTGGCGTGCGGGTTCGGCAGCGCGGTCACGCTGCGGCAGAACTTCGCGGCAGCGTTCGACACCTCGCCGTCGGAGTACCGCCGGAGGTTCGACGCCCGCGCGGCTACCGGCTCCTGACGGCCCCGGCGATCCGGCGGGCGGCCTCGTCCGCCGTCAGATGTGTGGTGTCGACGACCTCGGCCTCGGCATGCAGCCACGTGCGCGCCGCCTCGGCGTACGGCCGCAGGTATTGGAGCCGGAACGGCGACGGCACGACATGCTCGCGCTCGATGCGCCCGCGCAGAGTGTCCTGGTCGGCGTGCAGGACGAAGTGCCGGACCGGGATGCCGTGCCGGGCGAGACCCGCGCTGATCTCCCGCCAGTACGGCTCGACCAGCACCGTCATCGGCATCACCAGAGTTCCGCCGGTGTAGTCGAGCACCCGGCGGGCGGTGTCGACCACGAGCTGACGCCACGGGGGCCAGTGCTGGAAGTTGTCGGTCCCGGGCAGGCCGGGCGTGATGTCCATCAGGGTCTCGCCGACCTTCTCGGCGTCGAGAACCCGGGAATCCGGGATCAGTGGTTGCACGAGAGCGGCGGTCGTTGTCTTGCCCGCGCCATGGGTGCCGTTGATCCAGACGATCATCGGCCCGATGCTAACCGTCTCCGCCCGCTCTGCAGCCGACCGACCTGCTGGTCGACCAGGCCGCCGCGTCCGGCCCCGCCGTGTGGCGGAACCCTGACCGCTTCGAATCCTCCGCGCATCTCCGCCGGCTCGCGGCGATCGTGCACCGCGCCGATCCGTCAATACTGCGGTCCGGGCCAGTCAGCTGGGCGGAGGTTCGGGATGTCGTTCAGATAGATGTCCTGGTCGAGGCCGCAGCTGATGACGAACCAGCCGGAGATCTGCCGGTGCAAGACGTTCCGGGTCGCCGGGTCGATGATTTCGACGCCGAGCGCCCCGCTGGCCAGCGTCCCGACACTCCCGCTGGCCACACCCATGTAACCCCCGGAGGACAGGTTGCGCGGCGGATACAACACCGCCGGCCCCCACAGCGTGCGAGCGCCGGCAAACTCGTTCCAGCCGCGATAGTCGTCGTACACCGGGCCGGGCTTGATGGAAACCCTCAGCATGTACCGCGGCGTCCGCTTGCCGTCGCCGTAGTGCACCGTGACGTACGCGTTACGCGAACGCTCGCACCGGCCGTTGTACCGCGGGTTGTCCCGGTTGACCGCATACGCCTTGATCCAGTCGCCGTCCCTGCTCCCGATGTCGTGATAGCCGGTGTCGTCGATGTGGGTACGCCGGGGAGGGCTCACGACACTCTGCACGCCACTGCCGAGACTGGTGAGACGGTCGTCGAGGTAGGGACCCACCGGAATGTGCCGCCCGTCCTGGGGCCACAGATCCTCCGGCTTGCCCGGCAGCATGTCCTCCGGCTTCTCCGGCACGACAGCCGACGGGTCGAGCGCCGGGAGGCCGATGTCCGACGGGTCCAGTTTCGACGGGTCCAGCTTCGACGGGTCGAGTGCTTGCCCGGTGTCGGACCCGACCTGGAGCCCACTCGGGAGCGTGGTGATGCCGTCGTTGGGGTCGTCGCCACCCAGGGCGCCATTGATGCTGATCGGTGAGCTGGGATTGGTCGGATCGAACTTCGACAGGTCGGGCACCTTCATCTGGGTGGGGTCGAGCTTGGAAACGTCCGGGGTCCCTTTGGGCAGCGTCACCGGGCCGCAATGCGGCGGGCAGGCCGTGTTCCGCCCGCCCGGCTCCGCCAGGACTGGCGCTTTGATACCCGCGCCGAACATTGCCCCGGTCAGCACACTGATCCCGAACGCCGTCGGACCTGACATTCTCTTCACGCGAGCCCCCCGGCCGAGTCGATACAGGACGACTGGACCATTCCGGCTGTCACCGCACCCGGACTTCGCCGATGGTGTGACCATTCAGCCGAATTATGAGCCGACCCGGATGGAACCGGCGGAATCGGCTGCGCGGATACCCGGCGGCGAGTATGAGCCCGCCATCGAGACCGGGTTCGGCCGGCGGTCGCTCCACACCACGTACTCTCGCCGTTCCACCATGTTTCCCGGCTCCGCCGGCATCGCTGGGAACTGACGCCACCCCGGCAACGGGCGCGCATGGCCCGTTGCCGGGGTAAAGGGTCAGATCGCGGTCAGGCGCCAGAGGTTGTCGGCGGAGCCGTTGTCGGCATCCTGAACCACCTGGGCACCCCAGGCCGTGCCACCGTTCAGGACCGCGAGCAGCTTGCCGCTGTTCACGTTACGGATCTTGTAGACGCCGTTGCCCTGATCCACCAGCGTCCAGCGGTGGTCGGCAGTGCCGTTGTCGTCCCACTGCACGACCACGGCGTTGTCCGCGGTCGACATGTCCTGCACGCCGAGGACCTTGCCGCTGTTGACGTTGCGGAACCGGACCGCGGTGCCGTCGGCGATGCGTACCCACCGGTGGTCGAGTGTGCCGGTGTCGCCCCAGGTCACCGCCAGGCCGCCGTTGGCCACCGACATGTCCTTGATGCCGAGGACCAGGCCGGTGGCGTTGTTGACCAGCTTGTAGGTGGGGGTGGTCAGCCAGTAGATGTTGTAGTTGATGCCGTGCGCGTCGTAGAACGGCACCAGGTTGACGGCCGTGCCGTTCGCGGTGGCGGTCGTCCGGGTGACCGAGGAGACCGTCAGTGACGGCGGCGAGGTGAGTGCCGTGTCGCCGTAGTTGCCGGCCAGCACGGTCGGCCCGTACGTGATGGCCTGCAGTCCGGGGTTGTCGTTGGCGGAGCGCAGCACGATCCGCATGGGCAGGCGCACGACGATCGTGTCATTCGCCGCCCAGGTACGGGTGATCGTGGTGTAGGTGCCGGGGGCGCTGGTGGTGACCGCGGCCCCGTTGACGGTGATGGCGGCGCCGCTGGTCCAGGACGGGATCCGGATCCGGATGCTCCACGAGCCACTCATCGTCCCGGTGAGCCGCAGCGTCGACGTGTCGCTCTCCGGGAAGGTGGTGGTCTGGGTGACGGTGATGCCGCGCTGAGTCCAGGAGAGCACCGACGGGGCGAACAGGTTCACCGTGAGGGTGGTGCCGCTGTAGAAGTAGATCGACTCGGCAAGCCGGGTGTTGACCTCGACGCCGGTGCCCTGGCAGCACCAGAAGCTGTTGTAGTCGGTGCTCCACGTGCCGCCGCCCCACGCCGGTCCGACACCGCGGCGGCCACCCGGGCGCAGCGGCGTGAAGTAGGTGACGTGGCCGTGGCTGTCGAATCGGTTCTGCGCACCGAGCACGTGGTTGAGCAGCGCCTGCTCGTAGTAGTCGAAGTAGGCGGCCCGGTCCGGTTCGGTCACCCACAGCTCGTTGGTCAGGCGCAGCATGTTGACCGTGTTGCAGTGCTCGCAGGTGTCGTTGGTGAGGTAGCCGGCGATGGCGTTGGCCGGGCGGAAGTGTTCGGCCTGGCTGTTGCCGCCGATCGCGTACGTGTGCGCGCCGACCGTGATGTTCCAGGCGTTGCGGGCGATGTCGCGGTAGCGGGTGGTGCCGGTGGCCTTGTACTCGCGGGCCGCGCCGATCCACTTCGGCACCTGCGTGTTGGCGTGCAGCCCGTTCAGGTTGTCGGTGTTCGCCGCGAGCGGGTTGAAGACGGCCGCGTGGTCGAACCGGCGGGCCGCGGTCAGCCAGCGCGTGTCGTTGGTCTGCTGGTACAGGTCGGTGAGGACGGCGTTCATGCCACCGAACTCGGTCTGCAGCATGGCCTGCATCTGGGTGGCCGACAACGCGGCGGTACGGGTGTCGACCCACGCCGCGAGCCGCAGCAGCACGTCGCGCGCCTGGACGTTGCCGAGGTGGCGCCACACGTCGAGCAGGCCGGCCATGGTCTTGTGGATGCAGTAGTAGGGGACGTTGCCGTTGGTCAGGGTCCGGTTGTGCACGGCCGTGATGTCGGCTTCCGGGAACCCGGACAGGTAACCGTTCGACGCCTGGCACTTCGCCAGCTCAGCGACCATGTAGTTGGCCTTGTCCCGGCACACGGTGTCGCCGAGGACGGCCCAGGCCTGCGCCCAGGCGGTCAGGAAGTGGCCCTGCACGTGCGAACGGAACGGGAAGGTCGGCGCGTCCCAGCCGCCGTTTGCCGCGGCCCCGCCGGTGGACAGGCCGTGGTTGGCGCGGAACACGTAGAGCAGCCGGTTGACGTCGACGAACCGCAGGTAGGCCAGGGTGCGCGACTGGTTGTCCATGAGGCGGCCGGCGGTAAGCCGCACCTGACCGAGCGGGAACTGGTAGGCCGAGACGCCGGTCTCGGCGGCGGCGGCGGCCGGGCCGGCGGGCTGCACTACCGAGAGCACAGCTCCGCCGGCTGCGGCGCCGAGGATGCTGCGACGGGTGACGGGAAGCATGGGGATGTCTCCTCGGGTTCAGGCGGAGGGGAACGGGGAGTTACGCCTGTGTTACGCGCAGAATGTTATCGATAACAAAGCATGTGTCAAGGCTCCTGCGCGCGACTGTCCGAGGTGGCCGGGAGTAACGGATTCTCGCTGGTGGAAAGCGATGGACGGCAACCGGCTCCCCGCTGCCGTCCGATCAGTGATGTGCCAGCGGTCGATGTGATCGCTCTATCAGCCGTTCGCTGTCCAGTCCTGGACGTCGATCCGGCTGCCCCCGTACCGGGGAGCGAAGAAGCTCAGTACGTTCTGACCCCTGAGGCGCTGATGGTCGATCAGCGGGTCGCTGTAGTAGACCGCCGCCGAGGTATGGCGGATCACCCAGTCGGTCCAGCCGGACGCCTTCGACGCGGTCTGGATGTGCAGCCTGCGGGTGCTGGAGTCACCGCTCACCACGTACAGGTTGTCCCGCGAGTCGACGGCGATGTCACCACGGGACGAGCGTTCCAGGAACGGGGTGTACGTCTGGTGCCAGCCCTTGCCGGCCTTGTCCCGCCAGTAGTGCACCAGGACCGCCTTCTCCCGCGCCACCGTGAAGTCGCTGTTGTCCGCCGCCGACGGCGGCAGGTGGGAGGCGAGTACGTGCACGACCCCGGCCGCGTCGACGACCTGCGACTCCTGGTTGATCAGTCCACGGTTCTGGCCGATCCCCCAGACCCGCAGCCCGGCCGCACCGGAGGCCAGCGGGGCGCTTGCGGTGGTGGCGACCACGGTGCCGGCGTTGTTGCGCCACGTACGCCCCTTGTCCTTGCTGTAGGCGTAGAAGATGTCGTGGTTGGTGCTCGCGTTGGAGGTCTCCCGGACCGTCCACGTGACGTGCAGCAGCGGCGCGGCCGGATCGAAGTTGTCGTACTCGATGCCGAACAGGTAGGCGTTGTTGCCGGCCGTGGTGCCGTCGATGAATTCCCCGAGGTACGTCCAGGCGCCCGGCCGGTACTCGTACAGCACCTCGTCGCCGGTGCCGCTGTAGCCGGTCCGGATCGCCAGTTGCAGCGTGCCGTCCGGATGGGCGAAGAACTGCGGGTAGGTGACGACGTCCATGCTCGTGCCGGTCAGCCGCGTCTGCACGGTCCCGAAACTGCCGGTGGACCAGGCGGCGCCCGCCGGAGAGGTGGCCAGCCCGGCGACCGACCTGCGGTAGCGCAACTGCGACGAGTGGGTGTCGAACGCCAGGTGGATGGTGCCGTCCGACGGGGCGATCCCGATGCTGATGGTGTTGTGCGAGTCGGTCGACGTGGTGGCGTAGTCGGTGAGCCGCAGGTTCGACCAGCCGCCGGACGGCAGCAGGCGGCGGGACAGGTTGACGTATCCGCTCTGATCCCAGAAGGCGGCGTACTGCCAGCCGTTGAACGTGACGATGCCGTCCTGCTGGAACGACTCGCCGTTCATGTAGCCGGTGTAGGTCAGGGCGGTCCGGCCGCTGGTGGTCAGGATCGTGGTGGACGTGTGGGCGACGGTCGGTGCGGCAGCCGCGGCGGGGAACGCGACGACAACAGAAGCCAGCACGAGTAGAGGGATGAATCGTTTCATGGGTCCTCACAGCGAGAACTAAGGGGGACGGAGCGGTGCCCGAGACGGTAGGACGCCGTTTCATGCCCGTCAATGCCTCGGCGGCGGTTTACTCTGCGCTCGTGGACATCTCCGGGATGGCGTTACGGGCCCAGGTGGCGTGGTTCCGTCACCTGGCCGCCCGCGGCTTCGCGCAGATCAGCACCGGCGACGGGTTCGCGGTGTCGACGGGTCTGGACTCCAACACCGAGAACGGCGCCGTCATCGGCGCGTCGATGCCGGACTCCGCCGAGCTGGACACCTTGCTCGGCTGGCTGCGTGCGAAGGCCGTACCCGCCTCGGTGCTCGTCACCGGAACACCGGAGGCGGAATTGACCGCCCGGCTGATCGCCCAGGGACTGCACCCCGAGCGCACCGGCAACAACATGGGCCGCCTCCTGCCCGGCTTCGACACTGAGGCCGCGGATCCTGCCGTACGGGAATGGCAGATCCTTGAAGTGAACGATGTTCCGGATCTCCGCCGCAACCAGCGCGTGTACGCCGAAGACGGCTGGTGGGACGAACCCGGTGAACTTGACCGGCGCGTCGAGACTGCGGCCCGCCTGGGATTCGGCCGGGGCCAGCCGATCCGGCACTGGACCGCCTGCCATCAGGGTGTTCCGGTCGGGGCAGCGACCTCGTTCCAGTTCGATGACGGTGTGTGGCTGGTTCACTGTTGCGTCGCGAAACCCTGGCGCCGCCACGGGATCGGAACCGCGCTCACCAGGGTCAGGCTTGCCGCCGCCACCCGCCGGGGCGCCGTCCGGGCCGTCACCTTTCCCTCACCGGACGGTTACCACCTTCATCACTCGATCGGCTTCGAGCTGGCGCCGATACACCCCGGCCGATGCTTTTACCTGCAGAACTGATTACCAGGGTCTTGTACGCGTTCCGGCTGCTCCAGGACGACGTCCGGGTCATGCCAGGTGCGACCGGGAGCGGAAGAGGTTCATACGATTCCTGCCGGCCTGCCTGGCCCGGTCCCGCAGTCGATCCGCAGAGGCGCCCCGCAGAAGATCCTTGATGTCCTCGTGCTGACTCAGCTCCTCCGCACTGAGGAGACAGTCCTCGGAACGGATCAGGCGCTCCAGGTAGGAAGCAGCATTGCGGGCCGCCAGCGAACAGTCCTCCACGTTCTCCGGGGTCAACTCGGTGACCGCCCGCAGGCCGGAGTGGAGCACCAGGATCGAATGGAAACCGTAGGCGGGCGGCCCGGTCAGCTCATCCGCCACCGTCATCTCATGCATTTCCTCGAGTTGAACCATCCTCGCACTGAAGACATGCACGTCCCTGGGATCATGACGCCACAGGGTCTCCACCGCTTCTACGTAGATGGCGGCGTCATATGGTCGCCCGTCCAGCGCCGCCGCCCACGAGGCGATGTTTATCGCCCGCTCCGCGCACGACGCGACAAAAGTCACGGCGTACTCCACCAATTCTTGTCGGCTCAGATTTTCCAGCATTTCCTCTCCGGGGCGAACGTCGTGGCACCAAAGTCCGTGAGCAGGATTGTCGTACCCGGGGTGCAGGATGAGCCGCATGATCTGGTTCGTCTACCGGTCGCCGTACCACGGTGTGCTCGGCAAACACGTCCGCGAACTACCCGACGCGTCGGTGCTCGACTGGTTCCGCCGCGGCTGGGTCGAAGCGGCCCCCGACCCGCGCGCGTGGCTGCAGGCGGAGCTGGGCGTCGACGTCTACGGCCTGGACAGCATCTTCGACGAGGCGGACAAGCGCTCCCTGCGCAAGCCGGAAACCATGACCGAGCTGCGAAGACACCTGAAGAAACATCTGTACGTGGAGGGGCGGGTGATCGTCGACGACCACAGCGTCCGGGCCATGACCGACGATGACGAGGTGCCCCTGGCCTACTTCTTCCTCGATCAGGCACTCGCCGGCGACCGCCCGGCACGGCTTGCCTACCCCCTCCACGGACAGTGGCCGCTGCCCGCGCACACCGCCTCCACCGCCGCCCACGACAAGCCGGTCACGACGATCGCGATATCGCAGATCCTTGCCGCCGACTGGGACACGCCGGGCACGGTGATCCGCCTCCCCGGCATCCGGCTCCCGGAACTGGCCGGCTGGCTCCGCACCGCGGACACCTGGCCCGAGGAACTGACCATGCTGCGCGGCTGCATCGGCCCCGACGACGACCTCACCGCGGCGCTGGACCGGATGAACCGATGGGGTGCCTGGGACGACGAGGCGCCCGATCTGCAAGGCATGGACAGTGACCAGGAGGATGCGCACCGGGTCGTCCAGTCGGTGACGGCCCGGGCCGCGGGACAGGAGGTCATTCCCGGTCCGGTCGGCGAACGCCGGCCCGCGCTCAGCCGGATCGAGGTCACCGAACACCTGGCGCAGGCGGTGCTCCACATGGACGAAGACTTCGGTTACCTGCAGCTGTTCCTCTTCGACGACGTGTGGGCGTCCGAGCACCGCCACCTGGCGAAATCACTGCGCCGCTATTTCGGGAAATCCTGGGACCCGCTGGAGTGACGCGGCAGGACAGGTTCAGCCCGGACCGTAGCTGATCAACCAGCGTCGTCCAGCGTGACGCAACTGCGTGCCGGGCTGCTCGTCCACGCCGCCTGCAGCGCGGGGTGCTGCGCCAGTCGCTGCCGGACGGCACGGACGGCGCGGTCCCGCTCCGGGCCGGGAGGGCTGAAGTTCAGGCCGGTGTCCGCCGGGACGGGCCGGCCGAGTTCGGCCAGCTCCGGCGTGTCCGCGAAGACCATGTCCAGGTTGACCTGCCAGATCTCCGGCTGATACCAGTCTTTGCCGGCCCACTCCTCCCGGACGTCGACGGCGAACTGCCGGGTGAAGCACAGACCGGGCAGCCGGTCGTTCCAGCTGTACCGGCCCCACTGCACCAGGAAGCCGTCGGCGTCCTCCTCCACCGGCTCCAGACCGTCGACCGGCAGCGCAAGAAACTCGGTGAACGCCTGCCATGCCGCCTCGACATCGTGCACGCGGCCGGGGTCGACGCCACGCCGGCGGAGCCGGTCGGCCAGCACCTGCGCCGCGTCACGCCACAGCAGTCCCACGGCGGGCAACGCTACCGGACGCGACCCGCTTGCCACAGGTCCGGCGGAAAACCACTCGCGGCTGTCGGAGCTTCTCGATGAGTATGCGGGGACGACATCAGCTCCCGCTTTCGGCACCGGTTCCCAGCTCGCTTCATGTCGCCGCTGTCCGAGCAACGCACGGAGCGGCTCGTCGCCGAACTGGCCGCTCGTTCTCCCGCCACCGTCCTCGATCTGGGCTGTGGATGGGGCGAGTTGCTACTGAGGATCGTCGGGGCCGCACCCGGCGCGATCGGCACGGGAGTGGATCTGCACGCTCCCGGCATAGAGCGGGGACGCGCCGCCGCGGAGGCACGCGGGCTCTCGGATCGGGTCACTCTGACGGAGGGTAAGGCTGAAGCACATCCGGTACAACCGATGTGGTTCTGTCGATCGGCGCCTATCAGGCGTTCGGCAGCGTCACGGATGCGCTGAAACGGCTTCGGGCATTGGTCGATCCGGGCGGGGTGCTGCTTTTCGGCGTCGAGTTCTGGGAGCGGCCGCCGTCACCGGAACGCCTGGCCGACATGTGGCCGGAGGCGAGCTGGAGAGCTGGCTGGTCGCGAACCCCGGTCACCCGGAGGCGGCCGAGGTCCGGACGAAGCTCGACTCGCACCGTCGGTTCTGGCTGCGAGGTCACCGGGGCGTGCTCGGCTTCGCCTACCTGACCCTGGGCCCTATCGCCGACGGCGCGGCGTGAGACGGTCACGGCCGTGGTGGCCGCGACCGTCTGCTTCGAGAAACCGGCTGTCAGACCGAGAAACCGCCGTCGACGTTGATCACCGCGCCGGTGACGTACCGGGCACCGTCACCGGCGAGATAGGCGACCGCCGTCGCGATCTCGGCCGGTGTTCCATAACGGCCCAGCGCGGTGAAGCCGATGATCGTGGCCGCGGCCGGGCCGTCAGCCGGGTTCATGTCGGTGTCGGTCGGGCCGGGGTTGACCAGATTGACGGTGATACCGCGCGGGCCCAGGTCCCGGCTGAGGCCCTTCGTAAGTCCCACCAGGGCGGTCTTGCTCATCGAGTACAGCGAGAAGCCCGGGAACACCGTGCGTTCCACCATGTTGCTCCCGATGGTGATGATCCGTCCGCCGTCACCCATGTGCCTGGCCGCGGCCTTCGACGCGAGGAACGGCGCCCGCACGTTGACCGCGATCATGCGATCGAACTCGTCCCGTCCGAGATCCTCCACCGGCCCGACGAAGAACACGGCCGCGTTGTTGACCAGAATGTCCAGCCGCCCGAACTGGGCGGCCGCACGGTCGACCGCGGTGGTCACCGCCTCCGGGTCCGCGCTGTCCACCTGCAGCGCCACACCGCGGCGGCCGAAACCCTCGATCTGCTTCATCACGACCGCGGCCTGATCGTCGCGGTGCTGGAACGTCAGCACCACATCGGCGCCGCTCTCGGCCAACCGCGCCGCCACGCCGGCGCCGATGCCCCGGCTCCCGCCGATCACCAATGCCACTCTGCCGTCAAGATCGTTTGTCATGCTCCCACTGTTGTCGTCACGCGCGGGCTCGTCTGGCGGCAATCGGACCCGGCGTTTCCCATCGAGTCCGGCGACTCGGCGGCACCCGGGAACATCCGCTGACGCCGGGCCGGAACCACGACCCGCAGCAGGCGGTGCGCAGCGGTTACGTGCGGGCGGCCGCCAGATCGGTGCAGTGCTGCGCGGTCGCCCCGTGGGTGATCACGAACGGTCGTCCAGTTCGTCGTTCCAGTGCCGTTGCAACACCGTCGGCGTGTCGTGGCGCAGCGCGTCGCGTACCGCATCGAGCTCCTGTTCTGTCAGAGCCAGCGCCGGGAACGCCCGCCCGGCCGCCGCGGCGAACGCCGAACCGCGCCGGGCCAGGGTGGGCGCCGCGGCGAGGTAGGCGGTGACGTACGGCGCCACGAGCTCACGCTGCGACGGCGACCAGAGACCGGTGGCCAGCGCCCGGAAGCGGCGGACCGAGACGTCCGGGTCGCCGGTCATGGCCGCCCAGGCCGCCGCCTTCGCCTCGGCAGTCGGACGGGCCGCCAGCGCGGTGAGTGCGCCGAGCACCCCGTCGGCGGTGCCGTCGCGCAGCCGCTCCGCCTCGATCTCCGGCTCGTCGATGCCGCCGAGCTCAGCGAGCCGGTGCACGACCGACCAGCGCAGCTCCGGATCGAGCGACAGACCCCGGTCGGTGGCGCCCTTCTGCAGCCAGCGCCGCAGCAGTGCCCGGTCCGCCGTCGACCAGGCCAGACCGCGGGCCAGCGCGACCGCACGCTGCTCGTCCGGCTCGCCGTCGTCGGCGCAGGCGGTGGCGATCGTCTCGAGGGCGGCCACGACGGCGGCGGGCGGCAACACCCGCCTGATCAGGTGGTCGCGGGTACGGTCCAGAGCGGCCGTCACCAGCGTCGGCGACGGCTCGCGCGGAAGCTGCCGGGCCAGCAGTTCCAGCTGCGCGGCGGGCGGCGTGCCGTCGAGCAGGGTCGTCCACAGGCCCGCACGGACCAGCGGATCCGGCAGGCGCGCCAGCCCGTTCACCACGGCGTCGCGGGAGAACGGGTCAAGCTCGAGACGGGCGAAGGTCTCACCGTGCGCGTTCGGCACCACCACCAGGTGTGCCCACTCCGGCAACGGCACCGGCTCGCCGACGAGATCGATCATCCGGGACCCGATCATGTTCAGGCTTTCGTCGTACGCCGTGACGGTGAACCGGTGCGGCCGGGTGCCCTCACGGGTCACCACCGGAACGCCGTCACGCCGGGTGACCCGGATCGTGTCGTGGCCCGACCGGCGCAGCCACACCTCGGCCCAGCCGCGCACGTCCCGAGGCGAGACGGTGTCCAGCGCGGACAGCAGGTCCTCGAGAGTCGCGTTGCCGAACCGGTGCGCGGTCAGGTGCGCGTTCACCCCGGCCAGGAAGTCCTCCTCCCCCAGCCAGGTCACCAGCTGACGCAGCACGGCGTTGCCCTTGCCGTACGAGATATGGTCGAAAATGGTCGTCGCGGTCGCCACGTCGGGCACCTCCGCGGTCGCCGGTGCCACCGGGTGTGTCGATCGGCGCCGGTCAGCGAGGTAGGCACTCGGCTTGTGGACCGCTTCGAACGACACCCGGGTGCCGTCGAAACCGGCCACCGTCTCGGCTACCTCGAAGCCCATGTAGTCGGCGAACGACTCGTTGAGCCAGGCGTCCTCCCACCACAGCGGCGACACCAGATCCCCGAACCACATGTGCGACATCTCGTGCGCGATCACCATGGCCCGGCGCCGGCGGTCGTCGTCGGTCACCCGCCCGCGCGGCAGCACGAACTCGTTGAACGTGACGCAACCGGGGCACTCCATGGCGCCCCAGTTCAGTTCCGGCACGATGACCTGGTCGTAGGAATCGAACGGGAACGGCTCGGTGAAGACCCGCGCGAAATGGTCGAAGCAGGCCTCGGTGACCGCCTTCAGTTCGGCGGCGTCGCGGTCCAGCTCGGCGGCCAGGGAACGACGGGCATGCCATCCCATCGGTACGCCTCCGTGCTCCCATCGCACCGAATGGAACGGGCCCGCCGCCACGACGAACAGATCACAGGCGATCGGCGGAGTGGTCGCGAACGTGTGCCTGCCGCCGTCACGGGCGGTCGGCACGCCGTTCGACAGCACCGTCCACGCCGGGTCGGCCGTCACCGTCAGCGAGATCGGCGCCTTCAGGTCCAGCTGGTCGAAACAGGCGAACAGCCGCTGCGTGATGTCCAGGCCGAGGTAACCGCCGACGTAGCGTTCGCCGTCGGCCGGGTCGATGAAGGCGTGCAAGCCCTCACCGTCGCTCACGTAACGCAACCGGGCGTCGACGATCACCTCGTGCGTGCCGGAGGGCAGGGCGTCCAGCGCGATCCGCCGCCCGTCGTACGCCGGATCGATCTTCTCGCCGTCGAGGAGAACCTCGACCGATTCGGCGCGGTGCAGTTCGAGAAAGGTGCCGCCGCCGGTCGTGTCGAAGCGCACGACGACCCGGCTCCGGAAATCATGTGGTGAGGTGATGTCGAGGGCGAGGTCGTAGGAGACCGCGGAAAGCATGGTGGCCCGGGCGCGGGCCTCGTCCAGGGTCAGCGACATCCGGCCAGTATCCGGCAAACTTCGGCGCAGAGCTGGTGAGGTGGTAACCGTGTTCGACGAGATGTTCCCGATCCTGACGTCGCCTGATCTGGGGCGGGCGCTGCGTTTCTACCGTGACCTGCTCGGCGGTACCGTGGACTACCAGTTCCCGCCGGAGGGCGAGCCGGTCTATGTCGGGCTGCGGCTGGGGCGGTCCCACCTGGGTCTCGGCCAGCAGGACGAACCCAGCGAGCTCACCAACGATCGCGTCACGCTGTGGATCTACACGGACGACTGCGACGCGGGTCTCGAGCAGTTGCGGGCGGGCGGCGCCGAGGTGCTCGAGGAACCGGTCGACCAGCCGTGGGGCGAACGGATGGCCACGGTCACCGACCCCGACGGCAACCGCGTCATCATCGCCTCCCGCGCCGCAACACCCTGACCTCCGTACCGCACCGGCGGCTGCCGGAAGGCGACCACCGAACGGGTGGTGCCGCGACCGGCCGGCGGGCCGCATCGGCGGGCCGGGTTTACCGGGGACCCGGCCGGGTAGGCGCTGGTCGAGAGGCGACGACGACTGGAGGTCCCGTGGAGCCGATCGGCGATCCTGACGAAGAGACCGGCGACTTCGCCGAGGAGCACGAGTTGACCGAAGTCGACGACGAGATGACCGACGACGAACCGGAGAGCCCGGACCGGTGGGCCGGCGGGCTGGACCGGGAGGGGCCGCCGTAGGGGTCGGCGGGAAGCGGTCCCGCCTGCGGTTTCGGCTTAGAACTCCTATCTCAATTGGGTGCATCGGTATGACCTGATCGTTGGTGTGTTCGTTGTCGGGAACGTGAGGAAGCGCGACCCGCAACCGTGGCTGGTCGACGACGA